>JABZHD010000062.1:0-3026 GCA_015259045.1 Atopobium sp.
AGACGACGCCGGCACCAACAGGCAATAACAGACGAGGTCAGACGAGGACTTTCATGGATCTATCAGCTTTACCAGATAACACAATCACTATCGGAGCGCGCTCCGAAGTTCCTGGTCTTCTTGTTATTCTCCATGGCTCTCTGCTGATGCCAAAGATAGCCGCGCTTCTTGCTTCCGGAAAAATTGATGCCAAGAAGCTCCCTCAATGGATTGCCATTACCGCGCCGTCTAATCAAGATTGCTATTCCCCTTGGGCAGCATCAAGCGCGCGAACAGAAGCTCCAAATTTTGGAGGATTTGGAAGAGAGTTTCTTTCTGACGTTGTACTTCCGTCTGTCGAGAAGTACGCTGCTCTAGCTACTCATACCGCTGAGGGTACATGTCCTCTTACCTTGCTAGGCTATTCTTTGTCTGGTCTGTGCAGTCTCTTTGAGATGCAGACAACCTGCCGCTTTGACCAGTATCTTCTTGCCAGTCCAAGCACGTGGTTTCCCGATTTTGTTGAAACTTTTGATACGAGCCATGTGCGTTCGGATGTTCGCTGGTGCATCGCAAATGGCGAGAACGAAGGCAAACATCATCCTGAACCCCTGCGCTCAGTGAGGCAGACAACAGACGCACTGGTAGAGAAGCTGGCGCCTGTTGCTCCGAATTATCAACGTCTGCTGGATTCCTATGACCATCACAAGGGTCTTGAGCTGAGGCTGCAGCGTTTGTTGAACTTTGGATTTGGCGCGTAGAGGGGTGTTTTCCTGCGGAAACAACTCGACCAACCAGCGTTGATTGCTAATCATAACCACCCGCATAGCGGGTGGTTTGCTCTTAGGGTATAACCCTAATTATACTTGCCCAGGACTCAAGTCCTTTGCCCTTCACTTCGTTCAGGTCACAATAGCAATGTAACACCGGCAGCCAGTTAAACTGGCTATCCAGCGAGATTATTTATCGAAGGGATTTTCATATTCCTTCAAACTTAATTTATCCTGAGCTATATCGGCGTTTTCTTGTTCTCGAATATATTTTCTTATTGTCGCCTCATTAAGACCTACGGTTGATACATAGTAGCCTTCAGCCCAAAACTTTCTATTACCATACTTATATTTAAGGTTTGCATGTCTATCGAACATGAGCAGTGAGCTTTTACCTTTTAAGTAACCCATAAAACTTGAAACGCTTATCTTAGGTGGGATACTCACAAGCATGTGTATATGATCTGGCATGAGATGTCCTTCAAGAATTTCTACTCCTTTCCAGTCACAAAGCATCTTGAGTATTTCTCGAAGGTCTTCTCTGTATTTGTTATAAATGACTTTCCTTCTATACTTTGGTGTAAACACAATGTGGTACTTACATAACCATTTTGTGTGCGCAAGGCTATTGGCCTTATGTGCCATAGCTACTCCTTCCTTCTTAGCTATTAGTGACCTGAACAATCGCTATGCTAGAAGGAAGGATTTTAATTTGCAAAGCAAAAAGTATTCTCCACCCGCATAGCGGGTGGTTTTGTGTTTCGCGCGCTTCTCGCGCTCAACAGGCTAAAGCCTCGAACAAAAAACCCGCCGAGGGCGGGTTTAAAATTCTTATGGTCGCGGGGGCAGGATTTGAACCTACGACCTTCGGGTTATGAGCCCGACGAGCTACCAGACTGCTCCACCCCGCAATTCATGCGCATCTGCGCGAACAAGTACTATACCTCGCAGCCCTCTCCACGTCAAGCAAAATCAAAGATTTTCTCGCCATAAAGGTATGAGATTGGCGTGCAAGGGCCAAGAAAGTTGCGATGTCGGCAGCACAATTGGGGGCAGACGGCTAAACTATTGATACTGTCTTTGGGGCGCTGTGCTTGCGCCAAACAGCTATCGAAGGACTTTTGAGGATGACATTACACGAGCTCCTGGCGCTCTTTACCAGCAAGAACATCGAGTACACTACCGCATATCTTGACGCGGTTGATCAAAACGCACAACTTACCGATGTTGCAAGCGATTCTCGTGAGGTCACCCCGGGCTCGCTGTTTGTCTGCAAGGGCGCGCACTTCTCGCCAGCGTATTTGGCAAGCGCGGTGGAGGCTGGAGCTGTTGCGTACCTCTGCCAGCAGTCGCTTGCGGAAGAGCTGCAGGCAGTGGCGCCAAACGTGGCCGCTATTCGTGTGGACGACGTGCGCCTTGCCATGGCCTACGCGGCCGCTGGCGTTGCGGGCCACCCCGACAAGAAGCTCACTACCATCGGCATTACGGGCACAAAAGGCAAGTCTACCTGCTCGTATATGCTGCGCGCCATCCTCGACGGCGACGAGCCGTACTCCAAGTGCGGCGTGATTGGCGGCATCGAGGTGTTTGACGGCAAGGATACGCAGCCCGCTCACAACACCACGCCCGAGGCTCCTGAACTGTGGCGTCACCTCAAGCACGCCGCAGAGGCTGGTCTCCCCTACGTTGACATGGAGATTTCCAGCCAGGGACTCAAGTACGATCGTACGGTTGGCCTCAATCTGAGCGTCGCGGTGTTCCTAAACATTGGAACCGATCACATTTCCCCTGTTGAACACCCTACTTTTGAAGATTACTTTGAGAGCAAACTGAAGATTTTTGACCTTGCTCGCGTGGCCGTCATCAACAAGAACACCATGATGTTTGACCAGGTCATGGAGCATGCGCAGAGGTGCGAGAAGGTCCTGACTTTCTCCACAACCGATTCCGACGCAACCGTTTGGGCGGACGAAATCACCCCTCACCAGGGCATGGTCACGTTTACCGTGCATGCGCCAACCTGGACCGGTGCCGCCGCGCTTCCCATGTCCGGCCTCTTTAACGTGGAGAATGCTCTTGCGGCAATCACCGTTGCCGATTACCTGGGCATTCGCGAGAAGGACGCTGTGCTTCCGCTGATGAACGTTAAGGTGCCAGGCCGCATGGAGCTCTTGAGCTCGCCCGACAACAAGGTCACGGGCTTGGTCGACTACGCCCACAACAAGCTTTCCTACCAGAAGCTTTTCTCGTCAACGTCCAAAGAATTCCCTGGTTATG
>JABZHD010000062.1:3036-6555 GCA_015259045.1 Atopobium sp.
AGCCGTTGGCGGTAAGGCGTACAACCGTCGCCAGGAGCTGCCGGAAGAGGCGGCCAAGTGGGCGGACCTAATGATTTACACCACCGAGGACTGCAACATGGAAGATCCTGCGGTGATTTGCGCGCAGATGGCCGAAGCCACGCCCGAGGGCGCCGCGCACAAGATTATCCTTGACCGCTACGACGCCATTTACGAGGCAGTTTCCGCAGCTTACGACGACCCTCGCCCGGCGCTGGTGTACTTGCTGGCTAAGGGTGACGAGCCGTTCAACATTATCGGCGGCAAGCACGTTCCGTGGATGACGGATGCTGCCGCGTTCAAGGCCGCCGTCCGCGCCAAGCTGGACGAACGCGCTGGCCGCGCCGCGCGCGGGTAGCGGCGACGCCGCGAGCGCGGGAACAGCGTCGTGTGCAGACAAACTTGCAGTTCAAGCGCGCGAAGCGCCGCTGCGAGTGCACAGGGTTTCTCGCCAGACAGGTCCTTCTACTATTTCGCGCCTAAAAAGTGCAAAGAATCTGTATTTGAAGCACCGATTCTTTAACAAAATCAGGCAAATCCACAGATTCTTTGATGTTTTCAGGCAAATTTTACAGATTCTTTGCAGAAATCAGGCTCGTGAAAGATAGACCGTCTGCTCCGAATTTTTGAGCCTGAAAAGCGCATCAAGTCTGAGTAAATTTACTCAGACATTGCGAGAAAAACCGGCAAATTACTCCGACTTGGCATACTTTTCCGGCAAATCGTTCAGACATGGCGAGAAAATCAGGCTCCATGAAGGTGCGCGTGAAGATGCTCATGAAATAAGCCTTGGGTATGCTTAAAAGTCCGCCTGAAATGTGCAAAGAATCTGTATTTGAGCTACCGAATCTTTTGCAAAAACAGGCAAATCCACAGATTCTTTAACGTTTTCAGGCAGAATTTACAGATTCTTTGCAGAAATCAGGCGCCCCCTAGGCGTCCTCCAGGCGCTCGTTCGTTTTCCGCCGAGCTCGCACTGTGCGCGCACCCGCAGCCTGGCGAGAAACCCCGTCCACTCCCGGCATTTCCGCACAAGAAACCCGGCATCCACACGAAATGGATGCCGGGTAGAAATCGCTTTCTACCTGTACAGCCCTTACTTGTACTCGTAGAAGCCCTTACCAGCAGCAACGCCGGTCTCGCCCTTGTCAATCTTCTCTTTGAGCTGGGCAACAATGCGACCCTGTACGGACTCAGGATCCTTCGCTGCAGGATTCATCAGAGCAACGTTGTATGCGGTGACCAGGCCAATGATGTCCAGGATCTGGAACGGACCCTTTGGCGAACCGGTGCCAATGCGCCAAGCCCTGTCGATGTCCTCGACGTCGCCAACGCAGTTAGCCCAGAGCTGCTCAGCGGAGACCAGAAGAGGTACCAGCATGGAGTTCAGCAGGTAGCCAGGCTGCTCCTTCAAGACCTTGACTGGAATCATACGAATGCTTGCCGCAAAAGCGACGACCATGTCAAAGTTCTCCTGAGCGGTTCCTGCGTGACCCATGACCTCACCGATTGGGTTGCGCCAGATTTCGTTAGCAAAGTGGAGAGCTAGGTACTTCTCGGGACGACCAGTAGCTGCAGCAAACATGCTTGGAATCATGGTTGAACTGTTAGTTGCAACAATAGTCTTCTCTGGCAGATGCTTGGCCAGCTCGGTGTAGAACTCAATCTTCTGCTCTGGATTCTCAGCGACAGACTCGATAACAAAGTCCGCATCACCAAAAGCCTCGTCCCAATCGGAAGTGAGCTTGAGGTTGCTGTATGCGCGCTCTACCTGCTCTTTCAGCTGGTCGAGCTTCTCTGGAGTAATCTCGTCCTGAGCAATAAGGCCGTATGCGTACACCTTAGGATCGCTCTTCATAGCCTCGAGGGTGTTCAGATACACCTCTCTGAGGTGCTCAATTTTTGGACGAGCGCGCTCAATTGAAGCCTCGGACCTTAGCCAAATAGTGGTCTCGTAGCCGTGATAAGCGGTCTGGAATGCAATCTGGCTGCCCAAAACGCCGCCGCCAGCAACTACAACTTTCTTAACCTGCGAAATGTCCATAGGACGTTCCTTTCTACAAGCGTGGCGAGAAGTGCCGCGCGAACTATCTATCGTCCCTATACCCCAGAAACTCTCCGTCAAACAATCGTTCGCAAAATTTTCGACTTTTATTTAAATCCTACAAATCACCCCTTGGCGAGAAACCACATCTACTCCTCACACTTCTTGGGTAAAATAGAGGCGTGCAAAGCAGCTGGTTTTAACGCAGTTCATTGGCTGTCTCCAACGCAGTCATTCAATCGAGCTTCAGCAAAACCATCGGCTGTAACCCAACAAAACACCAGGTACAACGCCTGGACAGAATAGAGGCATCATGATCGATGGAACATACAAGATTCAAATGGACTCTCCCGTTGGAGCCAAAGAGGGTACCGCTGTCCTCATCACTTCTGGCGAGAAACTCACTGGCTCACTGACCGCTATGGGTGTCCAGATTGATATTGAGAACGGCAAAGTTTCCGACAACTCGTTTACCTTTGGCGGCAAGCTTGAGTCTTTTGTGGGTCCCGTTATCTTTGCTGTCGGCGGCTCCGTTGAGGGCGACACCATTCAAGGCATTGCCCATATTGCTAACCGCGACTTTGTGTTTACGGGCACAAGGGAGAGTTAAGGCAGCTACATCATCCCTGTTAAGACTAACAATGAATTTGCAGCGCTAAAAGACAATATTTTGCTCCTGCTTGGGAACAGCGTAAGTTGAGTGAATTACTAGAAATTAACGATGCAAAGAACATTAATCTTATTGACTCCAGCAAGACGATATCGGTCTCTTCTATGTCTTGGAATCCAGCTGGAAATGGAGCGTCCGCCAATTCTTTAGGATCATATAAGGTGTTGAATTATGGTGAAATGGCCTTTGAAGGCAATAGAACGAAAGGGCATCCGTACGGTAAATTAGTTATTAATGATATTGGTACAGGTATTATGTCCTCACGCTTTAGAACACTAAAACCGACATCTTTTATATGTGTGCCGTTTTGGAAATTTTATCTTTCTAATAAAGCCATCTTTACCCCAATTTTTTTGAATTCAACTAAAAGGGGAACATTGATGAACGAGCTTGTTGTTCCCGATTTACTAAAACAATCAGTTATGCTGCCTATAACAGACGAAGAGCAAATAAGAATTGGTAACCTTTTTATTTGTATTAATAACCTCATCACCCTTCACCAGCGTGAGCATTTTTAAGTTAGATAAGACCGGATAATGAACGCATAACTAAATCAATATCTTGGTTCTCGAGCTCTTGGATAATATGTAAGTACGTTTTCTGAGTCGTCGTCATACTTGCATGACCAAGTCGCCTTGCCACACTAGCAATAGAGACACCAGCAAATAATAAGATTGATGCATGTGTGTGTCTAAGTCCATGTATCGTAATGATAGGTATTTCGGCTTCTACACATCGTCTTTCAAGAACAGAATTAATCGTTGAGTTGTAAACCTTACCATGTACA
>JABZHD010000063.1 GCA_015259045.1 Atopobium sp.
ATATTACACATCAAATGAAGATAATCTGCGCGTTTGAGGTAATTTCTACGTCATGTATACGTCTTTTTAACAGATTATCTGACTTAGGTGTGTTTTGAACTGCCTTCCATTTCTCGTGTCCAATAAATGGGAGGCAGTTCAGATACAGAGGCTTTTTGCAAGCAATCAAGAGAAGCGTTAGGCGTGAGAGCGAATCTTCTTCCACAAGCGCAAACCATAGCTATTAGGAAGCCCTGCCTCAATACGAATAGCCAAGTACAATCCGGAGGCGTTGTAAACAAGCTCAAAGATATCTTGGCTGGTTACGGCAGGAATACCCTGCGTTAATGCCGTAAAGATAATTCTTGCTACGTCAAACAGAACGATAACGGTAACAGCAAGAATATACGGTCTAATAAATCGGGCATCATTTGAACCCTTGAGAGCTAAAAGACCTGCAATAAGAGAAAATGCCGCACCGAGCGTCACCAAGAAAATGGTAAGGATTCCCTGCTGTGCAAGAAATTGATTAACGGTTATCAGAGCAGGCAGATTCACAACCCTAGAAAAATCATGCAATCCAAGCAAAATCAGCACCAGAAAAAGAGCGATGCCACTAAACGCAATGGATACCAGCGCAAACAAGTGAAGGACTCGCTGGTGACGAGAGCGCCAATAGGTAGTTCCCACAACGCCTTGGTCATGCTCTTTCTTTACCTTGTCCGCAAGATTAGAGCAAATTACCACGTATACAATGGTATTGAGCTGGATAAATGGATCCAGGATAATCAGCTCTCCTCTACCCCAGGCCCACAAAATTCCTACCAGAATAATCAAGCCAATCAGATAGCAAAGAAATCTGTATGGTTCAACTTTTGATGAGTCTTTGGCCGCACGTAATCCAAGTACCGAGGTTACAACCTGCAGTACGCCAATAAGCAATACAAACACATAGCCTAGAAGCACGTTATTGCTGAACGTAAAATACACACCGCTGAACTCAAGCTGTTCCAAAGGAACAGCAGGCTGTAAGCCCATAACAGTTGCAAAAAGAGATGCCGACGTAGTCAGAACATCTGCTGCTCCCAAGATAATCAAAACAATTGAAACAATGCGCAAGACATGTTGAGCAGGGGTTCTAGGGACAGTGGCCTTAACTCGGTCAGATGCAAGACGGTTCAGAGGTTGATCCTCATCAACTACAAGGATTTTCTCGGCACGCTCTGCTACTTCAGAAATGTTTTCTGCCAGCTCAGATGATGCCTCAGTGACCTTTTTAGAAAGCTCTCCTACTCTTGAGTTTTCAGCAAGCTTGGTTAACTCAGCGCCCATGTCTTTCTTTTGTTCCGTTGGCACAACAAATCCTCACACTTGTCCAAAATGTTCAAATAAATCATAGCATTAGCTACTTTGCTGTGTTAGTATGTGCAACTGTCCGTGTACCTGCAAGTATGTAAGGAGGCTTGTTCGATGCTTTTTTAATCTTCTCGTGAGCGTGTCACATGTCCACACCACGAGTTTGTCTGACATGTTCCACCACTAATCGAGGAGAATTATGGAATCGAATAAGCTATTTGCGGAAACACCACCATTTAAATTATTTATACGAGCAGCCCTTCCAGGCGCTATTGCTATGCTTGCGTCAATGCTTTACGACACCGCAGATGGAATCCTTGTTGGACGCTATCTGGGTCAGGAGTCTTTTGGCGCCGTAACCATTGCCATCCCATTGGTCATTCTCTGTTTTGCTGTTGCCGACCTTATTGGCGTTGGCGCTTCTGCGGTTATTGCAGTTGAACATGGCAAGAAGAACCACCAGACTGCTAATAACATCTTTACCATTGCATTTATCATGCTTATTACCACAGGTTTTATCAGCGGCATTTTCTTCTTCTTTTGTGCACCAAACGTTCTGGCGCTGATGGGTGCTCAGGGAAAGATTGCCGAGCAAGGAACTATCTACCTGCGCGTATGGACTCTTTTCTTACCAGTTATGTGTATCTCGTACGCCGTTGATAACTTCCTTAAGATCTGCGGAAAAATTAGGCGCTCTACCAGCATTGCCTTTATCTCTGCAATTTTGGGAACCGTACTTGAATACTACTTCCTAGGAGTTTTGGGATTATCCGTTGAGTATGCGGCGCTGGGTTACTGCATCTCAATTACCTTCTCGTCCCTGTATGGTGTATGGCCCTTTATTGGTAACAGACAAATTCTTAAGTTTGTTAAGCCACACTTTAATTGGACGCACATAAGAGAGATTTTTGTAAACGGCTTCCCTATCTTTATGCAGAACATCTCAAGCAGGATTTATTCGCTCCTGATGAACGCTGCCCTACTGAGCCTTGGTGGAGATATTGCCATTGCTTCTTACGGCGTGCTTCTCTACTCTGGCGGCCTTATCCAGCCGCTCATTTATGGGCAGGCCGACGCCATGCAGCCAGCCATTGGCTATAACTGGGGCGCAAAGAAAAAAGATCGAGTACTTGCCATTGAGAAGTACATCTTCTCCACAGGCATCATCATTGGCATCTTTGCCTTCTGCGTCTCGTTCTTCTTCTCGGAGTTCTTGGTCAAGCTGTACCTGCCAGAAGGAACACAAGAACTGCTTAACATGGCCATTCCAGCCATGCGTATCCATGCATTTATCTTCATTTTTAGCTGGATTACTATGTGCACCGAGAGTCTTGCCATCGCCCTGAAGCAAACAAAAATTTCCAATCTTCTGAGCGTCTTTATGGCACTCATCTTCCCTATCAGCTCGCTTATGGTTCTGAGGCCATTTGGTCTGGACGCGCTCTGGTACGTCTCAGTTGTATCCAACATACTCTCGGCGCTGCTTTCCGTTGGCTGCCTCATCCACATCTATCGCAAGCACTTTAGGGGTGTAGACGCTGATGACGCAGACGAAGCATCTGAGCTCCAAGATGAGGATACCCAGCTCACCGAGGCGAAACTTGCAGAGGCAGAGCTTGCAGCTTCCGAACTCTCTAGCCCAGAAGACCACTTAGATCCCGAGTCCATCTCCCGTGCCCAATAGCCCGCTCACTCGCACCAACCGCGGCTCCGCGCGCCCGCAGCTTAGCGCGCCCAAGCAACCGCAGTCCCGGCGCCCGCGGCTCCTCACAACAACGCACTCCTCACAAAAACATGGCGAGAAGACCTTCTGATTCCAAGATCTTCTCGCCATAAACATAAGCGGTTATAGAACGTCTACCTACAGCGCAGCAAGTGCCTGCTCGACGTCGTTGATAAGGTCCTCGGTGCCCTCAATACCGCAGCTCAAGCGTACGGTACCTGGGGTAATGCCTGCTGCCACAAGCTCCTCGTCAGTAAGCTGACGGTGCGTTGAAGAAGCTGGGTGCAAACAGCAAGAACGAGCGTCTGCAACGTGCGTTGCAATGGAGAAGACCTTGAGGTTACCCAAGAACTTCTCGGCAGCCTCGCGACCACCAGCAACGTCAACAGTGATAACACCGCAGGAACCGTTTGGCAGATACTTCTGAGCCAGCTCGTAGTACTTATCGCCTGGAAGGCCAGGATAGCTTACGTGTGCAACCTTAGGGTTGTTTACAAGCGCCTCGGCAACTGCCTGGCCATTCTTGCAATGCTGAGCCATGCGAACGTGCAGGGACTCAAGGCCAAGGTTGAGATAGAAAGCACTTTGTGGCGACTGAATAGAGCCGAAGTCGCGCATAAGCTGGACGGTTGCCTTAGTAATAAAAGCGCCACCCTTACCAAAGGTATCTGCATATACAAGGTTGTGATACGAAGGGTCAGGCTGGGTCAGACCTGGGAACTTATCTGCGTGAGCAGCCCAGTCAAAGTTACCACCATCAACAATAGCGCCGCCAACAGCAGAGCCATGACCATCCATGTACTTAGTAGTGGAATGGGTCACAATATCTGCTCCCCACTCAAGAGGACGGCAGTTCACAGGCGTGGCAAACGTATTGTCAACAATCAGTGGCACGCCATGGTCATGAGCAGCCTTTGCCCAACGCTCAATATCAAGGACAACCAGCGCAGGGTTTGCAACAGTCTCACCAAAGACACACTTGGTATTTGGCCTGAATGCTGCATTAATCTCCTCGTCAGTTGCATCTGGCGAGATAAACGTGCACTCCACACCCATCTTTTTAAGGGTGATAGCAAACAGGTTAAAGGTTCCGCCATAAATGGTGGAAAGCGCAATAAAGTGATCTCCGGCCTCAGCAATGTTAAAGACGGCAAAGAAGTTTGCTGCCTGACCAGAAGAAGTCAGCATTGCAGCAGTACCGCCCTCAAGAGCACAAATCTTTGAAGCTACATTATCCAGCGTTGGGTTCTGAACGCGAGAATAGAAATAGCCCGCAGCTTTGAGGTCGAACAACTCTCCAAGTTGCATCGACTCGTCATATTTGAACGTGGTTGATTGAATGATAGGCACTTGCCTAGGCTCACCGCAACCAGGCTGATAACCGCCCTGCACGCAGCAAGTCTCGATGCTCTCAGACATAGCATCCTCCCTCATAATCATCATCCACGCCGCGTAAACGTCAATGCGCTCCAAACGTGGACTATGTGATTATCTAAGGATACTAGTCTCCCTACCCTCAATAACACGCTCAATCAAAACTTTTTCATGTTCTGAAACAATTGCGAGGTCTGAGGTAACATCTCTGAAGTCCATGGAGTCTTTCCACTCTTTGACCAGGGAAATGTTACGCTGAGCTGTGCAAACAATACTAAGCTCAGAGTCAATGTCCTGCATAATCTGAGTATAATTTGCGCGTTTCTCGCCCAACATATCACTGAGGTGGAAAAGAATGTGCTCAACTTCACGAACTTCTCGCCTTGCATGGTGTACCTCAGAGAAACTGGTCATATCCAGGCCAAACAGGCGCGCATCAATAGTCTCAAGCATGTAATCAAAGCGGCTGCTGACATCCTCAAATGAGATGCCATCCTGTAGCACTGCGTCTGACCAAGCGGGCTCAAAGAGTTCATCCAAAGCGCAGCGCAGACTACGGCGAACCGCCTTCTTGCGCAGAGCCTCACAGACGCGATCACGCTCAGTCTCGCGAGCTGCCTCGACAGCGCTGACCAGCTTGGAGCCTTGAGAAAGCTCTCCGGACTCCATCAAATCTGCAACGGTATCAGAGAAGCCGTCAATCTCACGAAGGCGCGTAGTTGCACCAAGCATCAGCCTATAAACAGGCTCAGCAATCTCTACTGCCTCCTCATTAAGAAGTGGCGAGAAGAACTTGGTAAGCAGCTGAGTTCCCCTGAGCGCAAACCTAAATGCTGCAATTACCGCAGGATCTTCTGGATGAGCGCGGAACTCTGCATATGCGTCCTCCAAGTTGGTTGCTGCATGAGCGCATGCCTCATCCAAAGCGTCAAGTGTCTCCCAGGGCTGAGTGGAAGGGCCACTGACCAGCCAAAGAAGCTTACCGTGAGGCTCGCGAACATCTCCAAGCTGCTTCCAGACGCACTCATGCTGGTGTCCAAGTGAACCGCGTACGTCAATTGCACATACGGCGCCCTTTGTCAGCGGAAGTTCAAATCCCAGCAAAGTCTCTGCAACATAACCCAAAAATGGAGCATGACCAACAAGAATCAGCGTCTCTGCATCAGCGTGCTCAAGCTCTGTCTGAAGTGCAGGAAGATCTTGATCGTAAAGGGAGTCATGAATCTCTAAGCCCTCTGCATCCAGGGCCTCTGCCACAATCTCTGCAGTTTCAAGTGCACGAAGGGCAGGACTTGTCCAAATCTCGGCCTCTTCACCCTCCGGTCCCAACAGGCCAAAGATGTGAGGATAATTGGCAGATAAAGCCCTCTGACCAGCACGTGTGAGCTCTCGACTCATGTCTTCAGAGCCACGTTCAGATACACCATGTCTTACAAGAACCAAAGTCTTTACCATGTTTACCTCCGCTGGTCATCTGCAGAAAACTGCTTCTTATAGCGTAATAGGACGCCCGCGCAATTTTGCACGAACGTCCTATTTTTACTGCCAACGGGCAAATATATCGGTATATGGCGAGAAAAACTTTTATCTCGCATCTCTGCTATGCAGTTTTTGCATAACGACTATGCATAACCTGCACGCAAAAATCCAACTAGAAAAATTTGGCAACTGGGTCGGTTGGACTAGCACGCCAATCGCATTCCCCTACGCTACCTATGACCTGCAATCTTAGAAGTCAGCGTTACCTACCGTACGAGGGTGAGGAATAACGTCACGAATGTTATCCACACCGGTGAGGTACATAACAAGGCGCTCAAAGCCAAGACCAAAGCCAGAATGTGTGCAAGAGCCGTAACGACGAAGATCCAAGTAATACTTGTAGTCGTCGGGGTTCATGCCAAGCTCAACAATGCGCTTCTCCAGAAGCTCAAGACGATCTTCTCGCTGTGAGCCACCAATAATCTCGCCAATGCCTGGAACAAGGCAGTCAGCTGCGGCAACAGTCTTGCCGTCATCGTTAAGGCGCATGTAGAAGGCCTTGATTTCTGCTGGATAATC
>JABZHD010000064.1 GCA_015259045.1 Atopobium sp.
CTACTTCAAGCTCTTTGGTGCGTCTAGACACTCTGATGCCAATGCGTTCTATATCAAGCTCGTGAGAGCCCGAGAGGTAGGAGAGGGCTCCGCTTACGGCGCCAACTGCCTTTTGGTTGCTTTTATCCAACAGTGGACAGTCTTTAATGCGAACAATATCTTGTCCGTTAGGCGCATACATGCCTACCAGCGTTTTATTGCCGTTACGCTTAAACGCCAGTTCAATTTTGTTGCGGTATCCCCACGGTTCACCAGGGGAAACAATATCTTTTACCAGCTCAGAGACATCGTCGTGTGAAAAGTGCCCAATGCGTTCAAGAGCAGAGACTACACCGTTGCGTTTCTCGACAAGTTGCTGCTCGTAAATAATGTTGCCCCAAGGAGTAGCTCCCGTGAGCGCCACAAAGGGATTGGGGCTAGGCTCTCTGAATGCAGATGCTTCCAAGACCTTTACAAGCTGACCGCGAGAAAACCTGTCTGAGTCCTCGGTAATCTGTACACTGACGGTATCTCCAGGGACGGCGCCTCCAGAGATGAAGACCGTTTTACCTTCTGATGTATGGGCAATAGCGTCTGGACCATAGCTCATACGTTCTACATGTAAGGTGAGCTCAGACACTTAGTAGACCATTCCCATTGCCTCGCGGACCTCGTCGAGCGTGGTGTCAGCAATAACGTTTGCACGAGCGTTTCCGTCGTGGAGGATATCGCGAATAAGGTCTGGTTGAGCTGCAAACTCTGCGCGCCTCTGACGAATTGGCTCAAAGTAGGTGTTAACAGCATCGATGACGTAAGCTTTGAGCGCTCCGCCGCCGCCCATAGCAATCTCGTCAGCAATCTCTTTTGGATCACGGCCAGTACAAATGCCAGCAGTGGTGAGAAGCGCAGAAACGCCAGGACGATTGTCTGGGTCAAAGGTAATCATGCGCTCGGAGTCAGTCTTGGATTTCTTGATGAGCTTAGCAGTTTCTTCAGCTGTCATAGAAAGCGAGATAGCATTACCGTAAGACTTGCTCATCTTGCGACCATCAAGGCCAGGAATTAATGGGGTAGAGGTGAGAAGGCCAGAAACCTCTGGGAAAACCTTTCCGTAGCGCTCGTTAAAGCGACGGGCGATCTTAGAGGTAATCTCAATGTGAGGCAGCTGATCGCGACCAACTGGAACAACATTTCCTTTGCAGAAAAGAATGTCGCATGCCTGGTGGACAGGATAGGTGAGGAGAAGACCAGTGAGAGCATGTCCAGATGCTTCCTGCTCTGCCTTAACGGTTGGATTTCTATGAAGCTCAGACTCGGTAACAAGCGAGAGGAACGGCAACATAAGTTGATTGAGAGCTGGAACTGCAGAATGCGTGAAAATCATGGTCTTCTCTGGATCAATTCCGCAGGCCAGATAATCAATAACCATATTGTAGACATTGTCTGCAATATGTTCAGTGGTGTCTCTGTCTGTAATGACCTGATAGTCTGCAATAATAATATTGGTATGAACACCAAGATTTTGGAGTCTTACGCGCTCAACAATAGTGCCAAAGTAATGGCCAAGGTGGAGCCTTCCGGTGGGACGATCCCCTGTAAGCATGTTGTACTTTCCTGCATGCTCTGGCAGATCTGCTTGAATCTCATTTGAGCGACGGAGTGCCGCCTCGTAGCTGCCCTCATTTGGCATAAAAACTCCTTGAAGTAAATTAATGCGTGAACTAAGTAAGTTTACCGCATTCCAAGCTATGGTTTAAATAATGAGTTACTAATCGCCGAAAACGATACGCCGACTTTCGTCGGCGTATCTGACAAGGATGCTGTCATGCTTTTACTTGATGACTACTAAATACTATGTGTTACTTAAGAGTGTAGTGATAATAGTAGGTTCTTAGCCAACCATACTCACTGCCCCAATAACCTTTTCTTGCTCCACCAGGAAATGGGCCTTCAACAGAATACGTATTTGTGAAATAAATACGCTTCGTATAAGTTTGAACTCGTCTTGATGATGAGCTTCCATCAGGGGTGAAAACTAGATAGGATTCAGTGACGTCGGCCCACTGCTTCATTGCAGTTAATTCGTCAAGAACTGTACTAAGCTCAGTTGATTCCTGAATACTTATTGGTTCTTTTAAATCATCAGCAAAAACAATATTAGGAATTAAAGCAACTGAGAGCATAATTACAAGCAATGAACCAATTGAAAGCCTACGTTTTAGTTGTTTATCAATCTTCATTACTAGCCCCTTTCGTTTGACAGCATCCTTGTGTTATCAATTTGCTTCTTACAAATGCTTTATTAATCAAAGCAATAATTACAGTCATAAGTATCAAGATGAAGGTCCATAGAAGCGTTTCGAGACAAACTTCAAAATACGAAATTCTTCCAGACTTAAATACATCTGTGGTAGGGAAGATTTCTAAGGCTCCCACTATTGACTTAGTATCCAAATACGTGAGTGGTATCCATTTGATAATTGACTGTTGAAAGTCTCGAGTTAAGAAATATTTTGGATAAAACGGGATGCACAACAAGGTTAAGACTATTAGAAGAGAAATAGTTGGCTCTTTAGAAATAGTCAAGAGCAATTCATAGAAGGTGATGACTAGAATTGAAAATAAGAAAATTAGTATAAGCTGTGATGTGATTACTTGAAGCGCGGACGAATAAATAATTTCGCCGCCTCTTCTAAATACTACAGGGTAATCTGGTCGTCCTAAACCATTACGGACCAGTGCATATAAGAGTAATGGCGCAATAGAAATAGCGAAGGAAATCATTCCTGTGAAAAGAATAGATAGGCATTTTGATATATGAAATCTTACAAGGGTTAGCTGCCTATTTCCCAATAGCTTATTTTTATGAGTACTTTTTGCGGCGATAAATGAAAATATACCGATAGCTGCATAGATGACTAGTGGTGTTCTATTTAAAAACAGAGACGCCATCATTTCAATCAAAGGGTATTGTTGCGCGTCTTTGTAGAGTGCGCTATTTCCCAATCGCGAAAGATGCTCATAGTATAGTTGCTTAGCCTGCAAATCGTATATGGATTCTGCTGTTCGAAGCCCATTTTGCGCGTCTTCTAGTTGGTTATTTAAGAAATCTAAGTATCTTTGTATAAAATCTGAACTATCCTGACTGTTTGCCAGAGCATAGGTTATTGAGAGTTTTTTAGTTAATTGAATTAAATCATCGTTTGGAATCTGTTGTTCTATCCCGTTCTCATATTCTCTCTTGTAATTTAAATAGGTTTCATTAAAAACTTCACGCGAATTCCAGTCTAAAAACCAGTTAGACACAGATGGTTGAATAAGAATAGAAGAAAAATAAACTGTTAAGACACATATTACTAGCCATGTGAAAGGGTGTTTCAATAATAGTTTTATATTTGCTGTCAGGTGCCACATATAAGCTCCTTATTTAGCAGAGCAATCAAACAACTTATGATATAAAGACCTTGATTCTTTGCATGCATTAACTTGCTGCAGCGTTTTGTTTTTTATGAATATAAAGGAGTTGCACACTCTATCTAATTCTTCTGGCAAGTGAGAGGAAATGATAACGCAGGCACCATGCTCTGCCAGTGTTTGAATTAGATGTGAACTATACTCTGCATGTTGTATATCAAGCGCGTTGAGCGGTTCATCTAAGAGGATGTAAGGCGATTGCGAAACAAAAGCCATGGCAAGCTGCAGTTGCATTTTCATTCCCTGAGAGAATCTGCTAATTCTTTGAGATTTTAGATTTAATGCGTCGAGCATTTTAAGGGGAGTGTCAATATCAGCCTCTGATCTCCATATCTTTTTGACAAGTTCCAAGTGGAATTTTCCATTCATTGTTGGATATAAAAATGAATTATCTTCAGGTGAATAATAGATTTTTTGAGCATAGATGTCTGTATCGATAATTGATATTTCATCACAAGTTATTGCTCCTGATTTTAATAAACCGATATCCCCATTTAGAGTTTTTAGCAGGGTACTCTTTCCAAAGCCATTTGGAGCCATAAGTCCGTAGACTCTCCCTGGCTTAAATGAACAGGTAACATTGTTCAAGATGACCTTGTCTTTATAGCCTATTGAAACATCATTGAGATTAAGCATTTTTTATTTCACCCACTAAGTCTGCTTGTAATAATTTTCTGAGTTTATTGATTCCGATCGTTATGAAAATAATTAAAACAGCCCATAGCATGAATATGAGCAACCCATATAAAGGTTGAGGTTGAGCATAGTCAATCTTGTTTGTGAAAAACTGAGTATCTCCAACGAAACCAACTATTGCTCCAATGTCTAAATAGCCAATGGGGAGGTACTCTATCCACCCTAAAAGTAACTGAGGTAAAGAAAGACTCATTGCAAAGATAGATGAGCAAATTACAAGAAAGTAGAGCACTAGAGGTATAAGAAACTTACGGGTAATAGAGAAAGCACAGATTAAAACTAAAGTGACAAACGTGTTTGTTATCGCGGTATACGTAACAGACCAAACGGCGCACTGGAGAGCATTTGAAGTGTATATAGTTCCTGCCTGTACTAAAACAACAGGATAAGAAGCTGATCCAATCCCGTTACGTATCAATTCAATAGTAAACAAGGGAATATATGAACAGAGACAAATGCCGGCAGCAATAATCGTAGACGCGCCAATACACCCAGAAAGACGCTGCAGGTAAGGTATCTGATCTTTTCCTAGAAGTTTTTCTCGAGAAGTGATTTGTGCTAAAGCAATGAAGGTTCCAATTGCTGGCAGAAATCTTAAAACAACAGGCAATCTATTTATTGAGTATGAAATTGAATGTATAGCAGGTAATTTACTTTCAGTTTCGTATTGATTACTTAATGGAACGTGCTGCATCTTTTGAGAAAATGCTTCCTGAGCTAAATAATAAAAGTCAGTATCATAAAGTTTAAAGGCTAGGCTGTTTGATGATACGAATGAATAGTAGGTTAAGCTTGCTTGATAGAATTTCTCGCTTGTTGTGGCAAGCTTAATATTTCCTAACAGCTCAATTTGCTTTTCAAGAGTTTTGAAGCTTTCCGATGAGCGCTGATCAGAGCCATAACTTTCCGCTTGTTTGACAAGGTGATCGTATTCATCGCTTACAACACCATTTCGAGCAAAATTTATGCTGTATGTATCTAGATTTGTAAAAACCGGAATTAGTAAAAGAGCCGCAAAAACACAGGCAGCAAGCCACAATGAAGGTTGCCTTATAGCTGTTTTGATAAGACTCTTGCAATACCACATATCTCCTCCTCAGATGAGAAAAGATAAGTGCTACTTTGTAAGAACTTTACTCTTATTTGTAATTTTTTACAATATATAGTATTTCGGTAAAAGATTATCTAAGTAAATGCATATAACATCTACTGCTTTCCAAGCTGTTTGCGTTCAAGGGAACGAGCGATAAGGACTTGCTTGCGCAGCTCAGGAATCTTTTTGCCATCCATGGCAGGAGTGTCAGTAAGTTTGTAAGGGATACCGAGCTCTTCATACTTTTTTACGCCCATCACGTGATAGGGAAGTAGATCTAAGCCAATAACGTTATCCCAGTGAGCAATGATTCTACCAACGCCAGCAAGTTCTTCTGGTGAATCAGTAATTCCAGGCACTACAACATGTCTGATAAGAACTTTAATGCCTCTACGATTAAGCTCATCGCCAAACGCAAGTGGTCTTTCTGATCCAACTTCGCAAAGACTTATGTGGCCCTTTGGATCAGAGTGCTTGATATCAAGGAGCACTAAATCAGTGTTATTTAGAACGCGCTCAAATTTTTCTGGAGTTTCTGGATTATACGCAACGCCAGAAGAGTCAAGACAGGTATGAATGCGTCCTTGCGGGTCATTATGAGCCGCCTCAAACAGAGCACCGATAAACTCAGGCTGAGCGAGTGGTTCGCCGCCAGTGGCTGTAATTCCGCCGTTTCTATAAAAAGCTCTATTACGGTTAAAGGTGGCAAGAATTTCTTTTACCGATTTTTCTGTTCCAATACCAAATTGCCAGGTATCTGGATTGTGACAATAGGCACAGCGCATGGGACATCCCTGGGTAAATACAACCAGGCGAGTTCCAGGACCATCTACAGTACCAAAGGTCTCAATAGAGTGGACCCGCCCACAAACTGTGAGCGGGTCATTGAGATCCATGTGAGTATCAGAACAAGACATGGACAAGAAATCCTTAGAGAGCGTCGTGGAAGGTACGAGAAATAACGTCGTCCTGCTGCTCTTTGGTAAGGGAGTTGAACTTAACAGCGTAACCAGAAACGCGAATGGTCAGCTGAGGATACTTCTCTGGGTGTGCTTGAGCATCAAGAAGAGTGTCCTTAGTAAATACGTTAACGTTGAGGTGATGACCGCCCTTCTCGGCATAGCCATCAATCATGTTTACCAGGTTGTCAATCTGCTCGGAAGCTACTTCGTTGGACTGCATGTGTTTCTCCTTACGAGTTTGTTGGCGAGAAGAAACGTGTAGATAGATC
>JABZHD010000065.1 GCA_015259045.1 Atopobium sp.
GAATAAGCGTTCCTGCAGGAGTCTTCATGTGAATACCAAAAGCTGCAGGAATAGAGTGGGTCATCGAGAAGAACGTGATGTCAAAGGCGCCAAGCTGGACCTTTGAACCATCGGTAACCTCGCGAAGCTTAGTGCCCACAATCTTATGCTCAGCAAGCTTGCCTTCAATAAAACCAAGCGAGAGCTTACTGGAATAGATTGGAACCTTACGAGTAAGGTCCATAAGCAGGTATGGAAGAGCACCAATGTGATCTTCGTGACCGTGGGTAATCAAAATACCGCGAAGCTTATCTTCATTTTCTAGTACGTAGGTGTAGTCTGGCAAAACTAGATCAATACCAGGCTGTTCGTCATCTGGGAACATCAAACCAGCATCAACAAGCACCATATCATTACCGTACTCAAATACGGTCATGTTCTTGCCAATGCCATCAAGTCCGCCCATAGGAATGACTTTAAGAGCTGGGTCTTTCTTAGGCATTAAAACGGTTTCCTTTCAAAAACTTTCTATGACAGACGCAACCCAAAGGGCCGTCTATAAGACTTTTTGCAAAATCTACATGTTGTTTAATTATATAAAAAATCTGCACGTATTACGCTATATATTCCCAAAGAATCAAAATCTCAACAGAATAACAAGAGAGCTCCGACATACATCGAAGCTCTCTTTACTATCTCATGTATATAAGGTCTCGCGTGGCGAGAAACCCATTGAGTTTGAGCGTGCCTTATGCGTCGTGATGACGGCGTGGCTGTCTGCGCTCAGAGTTGCCGTTGTCGTTCTGACGACGTGGACGGCGCTCCTCGCGCTCCTTCTTTGAAGCGCCCTGTGGTGCCTCTGGCTTATCAAGACGGTCAAGAGAAATCTTGCCCTTCTCGTCTACCTCAAGGACCTGAACCTTGACCTCATCGCCAACAGCCAGGACATCCTCGATCTTCTCGACACGTCCCTGTGCAACGCGGGAAATGTGAAGCAGGCCGTCTTTGCCAGGAAGGAGCTCAACAAAGGCGCCGAATGGCTGAAGGCCAACTACGCGGCCAGTGTACTCCTCGCCTACCTCTGGAACCTTGACAATAGCCTTGATGCGCTCTGCAGCAGCCTCAGCAGCACCATTGGTACCAGCAATAAAGACGGTGCCATCCTCCTGGATATCAACGGTTGCGCCCGTATCCTCCTGGATACCGCGGATAACCTTGCCACCAGAGCCAATGACGTCGCGAATCTTATCGGTTGGAATGGAAAGCGAGATAATCTGTGGAGCGGTCTCTTTGGTCTCAGTACGAGGTGCAGGAATCTGCTCAAGCATCTTGTTCAAGATGAACATGCGGCCCTCTTGAGCCTGGAGAAGTGCGCTGCGCAGAATTTCTGGAGTAAGACCAGTTGCCTTGTTGTCCATCTGCATTGCAGTAATACCCTTGGTGGTACCGCAGACCTTGAAGTCCATGTCGCCGAGGAAGTCCTCAAGACCCTGGATGTCGGTAAGAACAACAGTCTTACCATTCTCCTGGATAAGACCCATTGCAACACCAGAAACAGGACGCTTCAGAGGAACGCCTGCATCCATAAGGGAAAGCGTAGAACCACAGGTAGAAGCCATGGAAGAAGAACCATTGGACTCCATTACCTCAGAGACAACGCGGATGGTGTAAGGGAACTCTTCCTCAGAAGGAATAACAGGCAGAAGTGCACGCTCTGCAAGAGCTCCGTGACCAATCTCACGGCGCTTTGGGCTGCCCATACGGCCAGTCTCACCGGTGCAGAATGGTGGGAAGTTGTAGTGGTGAATGTAGCGCTTGCCGTCCATTGGCTCAATGGTGTCAAGACGCTGCCACTCGTTGAGCATGCCAAGTGTACAAATGGAGAGAACCTGAGTCTGACCACGCTGGAAAAGACCAGAACCGTGAACAAGTGGCAGGTAATCAGGCTTGACCATGATTGGACGAATCTCGTTAGCCACACGGCCGTCAACGCGCTCGCCGGTCTCAACAACCATAACGCGCATAGCGTGCTTCTCAAGACCCTTGAGCTCAACGGCAATAGCGCGGCTCCAAAGCTCCTGCTCCTCCTCGGTGAACTGAGCCTTAATCTCGTCCATCAGGTCAGCAACCTTCTGCATACGAGACTGCTTGTCAGCGTCCTTAAGAGCAGAGCTCATCTGGTCATAGTAAGCAAAGATGCGGTCATGGACCTCAGCAATTGGCTCGTCAAGGATGTACTCACGCTTGACGATAGGGCCGTTAACCTCTTCCCACTTAGCAATAAACTTCTTCTGCTCCTCGCAGAAGGCTGCAATTGCTTCCTGACCAAATGCCATAGCGGAGAGCATATCCTCTTCGGAAATCTCATCTGCACCAGCCTCAAGCATGGAAATAAAGGTGGAAGAACCGCCAAGCTCAAGATCAAGGTCAGAGTGATCACGCTCTTCATAGGTTGGGTTAACCAGGAACTCGCCGGTATCAGCGTTGCGGCCAATACGGACGCACGCAAGTGGTCCCTCAAAAGGAACGCCACCAACGGCCAGGGCAGCAGATGCGCCCATGACAGAGATGGTATCGACAGCGTTTACCTGATCAGCAACAAGAGAAGTTGCAACAATCTGAACCTCATTGCGGAAGCCATCTGGGAAAGATGGGCGCAGAGGACGGTCAATCATACGAGCAGTAAGGGTTGCCTTCTCGGATGGACGAGCCTCACGCTTGAGGTATCCACCAGGAACGCGACCAACTGCGTACATTTTCTCAATAAAATCAACAGTCAGTGGGAAGAAGTCGTAATCCTTACGCTCCTTGGAAACCACTGCAGTGAGAAGTACGGTGGAATCGCCGCACTTAACGATACAGGCACCTGTTGCCTGCTTTGCGAGCTCACCAGCCTCAAGGGTGTAGTGCTTACCATAGAGGTCAAATTCGTGAGTTACTTTAGTCATTTCTTTCCTCTTCTATCTCCGTTTGCCCCATTGCAAACGGGCCTCAAACATAAAGGGCGCCAGACGGCGCCCTAAAAAGCCAACTTACTGGATGTTGTCGCGGATACCCAGGGAAGCAATAAGAGTACGGTACTCTTCAATGTCGTTCGACTTGATGTAAGAAAGAAGACGACGACGCTTACCAACGAGCATCAGAAGACCACGACGAGTGTGGAAGTCCTTCTGGTGGGACTTCATGTGGTCGGTGAGCTGACGAATACGCTCAGTAAGAAGAGCAACCTGAACCTGTGCGGAACCAGAGTCCTTCTCGTCCTTGCCGTACTGCTTGATGAGCTCAGCCTTACGATCCTTAGTTACTGCCATAATAAACCGCCTTTCGCGTTGAATACTCCTTGTACTGAGAAGGTAGCCGGCAGTGACTAGCCCCTAAGAACAAGGAAATAACCTACAAGAGGATACCAGTTACTGGTGAACTTTGCTAGTAAAAATACACTTCAGCTAGATACTGAGCAAAAATTCAAATGCTTTAAGGCGTGCTTCAAGGTGTGTAGCCGCCCAAATAAGCGCACTGGTGAGCAAAAAGAGCGCAGTTTTTGGAGCAATCTCAGCAACAACAAGCTGGTCAAAGGTAAGTTTCAGAAGCGATGACAACCACGAGAGCTCAAGTGGAGTTACCTCAATGGCGCCCTCAATCTCATGCGCACAACTTCCACACAATGCACCACCAGCAGCTGGCGAGAAGTACGTCAGAGCTTCATCTCCACAGGCAATGCACGATTCCAACTCAGGGCGCCAGCCTTCATGTGCCAAAACCTTAAACACATAAGCAGCAACAACAAGATCTAAGTGTTTCTCGTCAGCTACTTCTTCACAGGCTCTGAGAGCGCGAGAGAGCAGTGGATAGAGAAACGCGTCCTCGATGCCGTCAATACACGAAAGGCGTGCAACTTCGCAGATAGCTGACGCGGCCGCTACCTTAGAGAGATCTCCGCGAAGTGTGGCATGCGGCTCAAGCAAGGTTGCCTCGGACAAGATGTCAAGCGAGCGACCTTCTGCCAGCAACACATCTAACTCGCAAAAGAGTTCAACACGAGCAGCAAAGCGACCGCCTGGCTTTCTGGCGCCCTTTGCGACAGCTCGACGTTCTTCTCCCGAATCAGAGAGCATGGTTAAGATGAGATCTTGCTCGGCAAGTTTTGTTCTATCAAGCACAATTGCTTTAAGACGAGTGGTCTTTCTACCAGGCACAACTAGTCCTCAGTTGAGTAGCCTAGGCGCTTAATCTCGTTGGCGTCACGCCTCCAGAGAGGCTGAACGCGAACCTGAAGGTCAAGGTACACCTTGCGACCAAACAGTTTCTCCAGGTCTTTTCTGGCTTCGACACCAACGCGCTTGATCATGGAGCCGCCCTGGCCAACAACGATGCCTTTTTGTCCTTCTCGCTCAACCAAAATAGTGGCAGAAATAGAGAGGTGACCATCTGTTGCTACCTCATAGGAATCACAAACAACGGCAACGGAATGGGGAACTTCTTGACGAAGATTCAATAAAAGCTTCTCGCGAACAAACTCTGCTACCAGGTCTTCTGGCAAGGCGTCAGTCTCCATATCCTCTGGGAACCACATAGGACCCTCGGGAAGATGCTCAGAAACAAGCGCAATAAATGCCTGAATATTAAAGTCTTCTGATGCGGAAACAACAAGCACGTCATCAAAGTGAGCAAGAGCTTGTGCAGCCTCAAGCTGCTCCGACATCTGCTCTGGAGTTGCAATGTCAGCCTTAGTAATAACCAGCAGCTTAAAGGCGGCATGCGCCTGCTCAACATGATTGGCAACCCATTCATCTCCACGACCAACAGGCTTGGTGGCATCAATCAAAAAAGCAATAACATCAGCGTCATTAAGCTCTCCGAGCGCTGCCTTGTTGAGCTCTTTTCCAAGAGCGTCTTTGGGCTTGTGGAGGCCTGGGGTATCTACAATGACCAGCTGGGAGTTCTCACCGTTTACCACTGCCCTAAAACGACGGCGCGTTGTCTGGGCAACAGGGCTTGCGATAGCTACTTTCTGACCCATGCAAGCATTTAACAGTGTGGACTTACCAACACTTGGACGACCAACTAAAGCAACAAAACCGCTCCTAAGTGGAGTGGTCTCAGATGTAGTGTTTTCAGAAACTGAATTGGCGGTCATATGTCCTCCAACTTACCAATGAAAAATTGCACGCGAGAAAATCAAAAGTCCTATAAGAGCTGCGGTGATGCTGATGCAGCATGAGGCAGCTGCCGCAATATCTTTAGCCTTACCAGCCATAGGATGAAACTCTGGAGAAACCAGATCTACCACGGTTTCAATTGCTGTATTGAGAAGTTCTGTGGTTAAAACCGCACCAATACAAGCAAGAACAAGTGCCCAGCTTACTGCATCTAAACCAACAAACAATCCCACCACCACGGTTACTGCAGCAGCAACGGCCATACGACGCAAGTTTGCCTCTTGAGCAAACGCCTGACGAGCACCTTGCAGCGCAAAGAGAAGGCCGCGCTTAAAGCTTGGATGTCTGCCTTTAGATCCCGGAATCATTACTCGTCAATCCCCTCACGGTGGCGAGTCAACACGACTGGCTCAATAGTCCTATCCGTTGAAAGCAGAGCAACAAGAGCATCTTCACGAGCCTCCATAACCTCTGCCTCGTCATCTTCAATATGGTCATATCCAAGCAGGTGGAGCATGGCGTGAACAAGCATAAGCCTAAACTCATCTGCCTCCGTAGTGCCATATTCTTTTGCCTGGCGAGCAATAAAATGAGGAGCCAGAATAATATCGCCCAACTCACACATCTCACCAGGAGCCAAATCTGGATCATCAGGGCGCTCTACCTCAAGTGAGATAACGTCAGTGGGTGCATTTTTTTCTCGCCATTCAAGGTTTACCTGCTGAATCTCTGCATCGCTAACAATAGAAATGGAGACGGTACAGGGGCGCTCCACGCCCTCTTCAGAGAGTACGAGGTTGCAATCGGCTTCAATCTCTTCCACAGAAATTGGCGACTCCACGCCTTCTTCAATCACAATGTCGTACTCGTTAACCACGTTACTCCCCTAGCTGTTTTTTCTCATACGCAGTGTATGCATCAACTATCTTACCAACCAACGTGTGGCGAACAATATCATTTCTATCTAAATCAACAAAAGCAACGTCTTCAAGGTTACCCAACACCTGTCGAGCAACGTCCAAACCGCTTCTTCCTACAAGGTCTCGCTGTGTTGCATCACCGGTAATAACAAATTTTGACGAGAAACCCAGGCGAGTCAGAAACATTTTCATCTGCTCAGGCGTGGTATTTTGCGCCTCATCCAAAATGACAAACGCATCGTTCATGGTACGGCCACGCATAAATGCAAGCGGAGCAATCTCAACAATTCCCTGTTCAATAAGGTTATTTGCGTACTCCATGGAGGTCATATCAAAGAGTGCGTCATAAAGCGGCCTAATGTAGGGATCAAGCTTCTCTTGAAGTGTTCCAGGGAGAAAACCAAGAGA
>JABZHD010000066.1 GCA_015259045.1 Atopobium sp.
GTTCTAAGGGTCAAGAGCGTCCTGAGATTGGCAACATGGTTGACGAGGGTGCTTCCGCATTCTCTGACGACGGCCACGGCGTTCAAAGCGCTGGTATGATGCGCACCGTTATGGAGTATGTCTCCCAGTTTGATCGCGTTGTTGCTGCTCACTGTGAGATTGAGTCCATCAGTGCTGGTGGCGTTGTTAACGAGGGCCGCGCAAGCACGCGACTTGGCATGTTTGGCTGGCCAGCACTTGGCGAGGAGCTGGAGATTTCCAGAGACATTGATCTTTGCCGCCTTACCGGCTGTCCTCTGCACATCTGCCACATTTCAACGGGCAGGGGAGCAGAGCTGGTACGTGCAGCTAAGAAGGAGGGTTTGCCTGTTACTGCAGAGGTTTGCCCTCACCACCTCTTCTTGTCTGAAGATGACATTACCGATACGTATAACACCAATCTTAAGATGAATCCACCACTCAGAACTGCTGAGGATGCGCTCGCTCTTCAGGCTGCAGTCGCAGACGGTACAGTTGACTGTATTGTTACCGACCATGCACCTCATGCAGCTCATGAGAAGGACTGTGAGTGGGAAATCTCTTACTTTGGCTGCATTGGCCTTGAGACCTCGCTGCCTTTGATGGTTACCAATATGGTGCGCACCAATAAGCTTTCTTACACTGGTCTTGTTCGCGCAATGGCCGTTAATCCTCGCCGTATTCTGCGTCTTGCGCCTGTTAAGATTGCTGCAGGTTACAAGGCTGACCTGACCCTTTTTGACCCAGAAAAGAAGGTTCAGATTACGACAGAGTATTTTGAGAGCAAGTCCAAGAACTCCGCCTTTATTGGCGCTGAGCTCTATGGTGTTGCAACAGATGTGTTTGTTGATGGTAAGCGAGTTCTTGCCAATGAAGTAGTTGTTCCTGGAGGGGAAAAGTAATGCCACTACGTGGAAATGTACAGGTATTTGACTTTACGGTTCTGAGTAATACCCAGGTTGCCCAGAATCTGTATAGAACCCAGCTCAAGGTACCAGGTCTTTGTAAATCTCTAGCGCCTGGTCAGTTTGTAAACGTTAATGTTCCAGGCGATAAGCGCCACATTCTTCGCATTCCGCTGTCCTTCTCGCTTGCTGATAAAGCAACCGATACGCTGGAGCTTATCTACGCAACGGTAGGCGAGGGTACACGCAGGCTTTCTCAGATGAAGCCTGGTGACGCCAGTGACATGACTGCTCCTTGCGGTCGCCCCTGGCGCCTTAACGCCTCTAGTAAGAGAAGCGTCCTGGTAGCAGGAGGTGTGGGTATCACACCAATTATCGCAGCGGCTCGTAAACTTACCGAGCTAGGTGTTGAGTTTGACGCGGTCATTGGCGCACAAACTGCCGAGAAACTCTTTGGAGAAGAAGATCTTCTCGCCTTAGGCGCACAGAACGTATACGTCACAACGGATGATGGCTCGAAGGGTACCAAGGGCTTTGTAACAGCAGCTTTGGAGGAACCATTGAGCCAAGGTGTTTGGGACGCTGTGTATACCTGCGGTCCAGAGCCTATGATGAGAAGCGTGGCCAAGCTTGCAATTGCCAACAACGTTGCCTGCCAGGTTTCTATGGAGCGCATGATGAGCTGCGCGTTTGGCGCATGCAACACCTGCAATGTCCCACTTGCTAAGGGCGGCTATGCGTCTGCTTGCATGGTTGGACCTGTTTTTGAGGCAAAGGAGATCGCATGGTAGATCAGGTAAAAATGGCCGTCAATCTTGGCGGCATCCAGATGAAAAACCCTATCAATACTGCTGCGGGTACCTTTGGCTACGGTTGGCAGTTTGAGGGCTTCTACGACGTTTCTCTGCTTGGCGCCATCACTATGAAGGGTGTTGCTCGCGTTCCTTGGGAAGGAAACCCAGCTCCTCGTATGTGTGAGCTCAACGGCGGCATGATGAACAGCGTTGGCCTTGCCAATCCTGGAGTGGACGATTTTATCGCCCACACTGATGACTACATGAAAGATCTTGAGGGCCGCGGTACGCGCGTCATCATGCAGATGGCAGCACATTCCGTCCAAGAGATGATTGACGTTGTCGAGCGTCTTGAAGAGCTACACCCACACGTCTCGGGCATTGAACTTAACGTGAGTTGTCCAAATCTCGAGAAGGGCGGTAAGCCCCTGGGCGGTACTCCAGAGCAGGCCACAGAGATTATGAAGGCAGTACGTCCTCTGACAAAGCTACCTATCTTGGTTAAGATGGCTCCCGTCAATGTTGCCGAGATTGGTAAGGCTTTTGAGGCTGAAGGCGCAGATGGTCTAACGCTCATCAACTCCATCCCTGGTATGTCAATTAACGTCCACACCAGAAAGAGCAGGCTCTCTAAGCCAACTGGCGGCCTGAGTGGTCCTCTCTGCCATAACGCTGCTGTTCGTATGGTCTGGGAGTGTGCTCAGGCAGTTTCTATTCCTATTTGCGGTGTTGGTGGCGTAGAAACGGGCGAAGATGCTGCAGAGTTTATCCTTGCGGGCGCTACGGCTGTCTCGGTGGGTTCTGCAAACCTTTACGACCCAATGTGTGCTCCGCGTATTCTGAACGAGCTTACTGACTGGGCAAAGTCTCAGGGAGTATCTGACATCCACGAGCTGATTGGAGCTGTTGAATGCTAACAGACGAGCAGGCACGCGACGCCGTTATTGTTGCGCTTGATTGCACAAGAGAAAGGGCTCTGGAGCTCACCGATCTTCTCGCCGGACATGCACGCTGGGTTAAGGTTGGCATGACGCTTTTTTATCGCTACGGGCCCTCGATGGTAGATGAGATGCACGCACGTGGCTTCAAGGTGTTTCTTGACCTCAAGGTGCACGACATTCCATTCCAGGTCAAAGGTGCTGTCCACTCTGCATCGCTTTCAGGCGCAGACATCTTATCTATCCATGGCCTGGGAACCGCTCAGATGATCTCTGCTGGTCGAGAGGGTGCAGAAGAGGCTGCAGCAGAGCGTGGCGTTGATGAGTCCGGCCGCACCAAGCTGGTGGCTATTTCTGTCCTCACCAGCATGGATGAGGAAGCGCTCCATTCCATTGGCGTTGACGGTTCCATTGAGGACGAGGTTGCTCGTTTGGCTTCTCTTTCTTATAACGCTGGCGCTGACGGAATTGTCTGCTCGCCTCAGGAAGCACAGGAAATGAGAGAACTTTTGGGACCAAATGCACTCATCGTGACCCCAGGAGTACGTCCAGAAGGTGCCGAGAAGGGCGATCAAGTCAGAATCTCCACACCTTCTGCAGCAATTAAGGCCGGAGCTAGCAAATTGGTAGTTGGTAGGCCAATTACCTGCGCAAACGATCCAGTCGAAGCATTTGAAGCCATCGTTTCTGAGCTTAAAAATTAACAAAAGTTTTTGGAATTATGGTGAACAGGTGGTTTTTAATGCGTAAATATTAAAAAACCCCTTGTAAATAACGTGTTATGTGGCAAACTATTTTGCTGAAGTGCAAAAGGCACATTAAATTGAGTTTCGTATATGAAGTACGAAAACGATGTTTGGAGGAACAATGGCTCTACCTACACTTACCGATGAGCAGCGCAAGGCAGCACTTGAGAAGGCAGCTCAGGCTCGTCACGCTCGTGCAGAGCTTCGCGAGAAGGTTAAGACTGGTAAGGTCTCCCTTAAAGAGGTCCTTGATTCTACCGATCCTATTGCTGAGCGTATGAAGGTTTCCGCTCTTATCGAGTCCCTTCCTGGCTATGGCAAGGCAAAGGCAGCAAAGATTATGGACGAGCTCGGAATTTCCGCAACTCGCCGCGTTAAGGGCCTTGGCGCTCGTCAGCGTGAGCAGCTCCTCGAGGCACTGACCAAGTAGTGGCTCGTTCAGCCAAACTTTTTGTAGTATCTGGACCGTCAGGTGTAGGAAAAGGAACGCTTGTCTCTCTGTTGAGGGACAAGCGCCCAAACCTAGGCCTGACGGTTTCGGCTACTACACGTTCTCCACGACCAGGAGAAGTCGATGGAGTTGCGTATCATTTTCTCTCCGATGAAGAATTTAAAAAGCGCGTTGATGCTGGTGAATTCCTTGAGTGGGCTCATGTTCATGGCCATTGCTATGGCACGCTCAAATCCGAGGTTGATCGCCTGATTTCTGCAGGTCAGTCTGTTGTTCTAGAGATTGACGTTCAGGGTGGACTTATGGTCCACAAACAATATCCCAACGCCATTCTCGTCTTTATTAAGCCGCCTTCATTTGAAGAGCTTGAACAGCGTCTTAGAGGTCGCGGTACAGAAGACGAGAAGACCATTTCTACGAGACTTTCTAATGCTTCGCGTGAAATGGAGCATGCAAACGACTATACTGTTTGCATTGTGAACGACAACCTTGAGACTGCTCTGTGCAAGCTCGAGGAAGTTTTTGATGACTATGAATCAGACGGAGGTCAGCTTTAATGTCTGTTATTAAGCCTGAGATTGACAGCCTGCTTCAGAGGACTGAGCAGAATCCATTCTTGCTTTGCTCTCTTGCTTCTAAGCGTGCTTGCGATATTAACAATATGCTTCACGGTCAGCACCTGCGTGTAACCGCTGTTCAGGATTTTGATGACATTACTACTGTTGCAAGTGGTAAAGATTCTGTCTCTATTGCTATGAAAGAGATTAACGACGGTACCCTTGGCTTTGTTAAAGAGTCTTTTGACGAGGCAATTAAGGGCGAGAACACCATCGTTTACTAAGAGTTATGACTGAAAGAGTATGTCTGGTTCACTACCACGAAATTGGTTTAAAGGGTAAGAACCGATCCACTTTTGAAAATCAGTTGGTAACAAATTTGCGACGAGCCCTCCGACACTTTCCAGTGGCGGGGGTTTCTCGCATTTCTGGCTACCTTCTTGTAGAAACCACTGATAAACAAGCAACTGAAGAGCTGCAACATGCCGTGGCCCAGGTTCCTGGTGTCGCTCGCGCTTCTTTGGCGTATCGCTGTGGCTTAGATGAGCAGGAGTTTTGTAACGCTGCCGTGAAGGCGCTGGGGGAGTCCGGTGACTTTACTACGTTCAAAGTGCATGCTCGCCGTTCCTCAACGGTTTATCCAAAGCATTCCATTGAGATTAACCAGCTTGTAGGCGCAGTACTTTGCGAGAATTTCCCTGATAAAAAAGTTCAGATGCATAATCCGGATATGACGGTCTATGTGCATGTTGTTCAGGGTAACGCATATGTATACGCTGCATCTATTCACGGCGTTGGCGGTCTTCCTGTTGGCACCGCTGGCAAAGTAGTATCGCTTCTTTCAAGCGGTATTGATTCTCCTGTTGCAACATGGATGGTTGGTCGCAGAGGTGCTACGGTAATTCCAGTTCACTTCTCTGGCCGACCTATGACTTCCGATACCAGTGAATATCTGTGTCAGGATATTATTGAGGCACTTGAGCCCGCTGGTCTTATTGGCAGAATGTATGTTGTGCCTTTTGGCGAGCATCAGCGTGAGATTTCTCTTGCTGTTCCACAGGCTCTTCGTGTCATTATGTATCGTCGCGTGATGTACATCATTGCACAAAAGATTGCAGAGCTTGAGGGCGCTAAAGCGCTGGTAACTGGTGAGTCACTTGGCCAAGTTGCTTCTCAGACACTGGATAACATTGCTGCTGTCAACAAGGCAGTCACCATACCTGTTTTGAGGCCTTTGATTGGCTCTGACAAGCAAGAAATCATCCGTCGCGCCCAAGATATCAACACGTTTGATATCTCAACGCAGACGGCTCCTGATTGTTGCACATTGTTTATGCCTCGCCGTCCTGAGACTCATGCAAGAATGCGAGAAGTTCTTGAAGCATGGAATTCCTTTGATCATGAAGCAATGATTGATGACCTTATGCAGCATATTGAATACATCGACTTTAGTCAGTGCCCTTCATATAAGCCACCTAAAAAGCTTGCTGCTCGTCATAAAGAGCTTGCTCCTGCAGAGTTTATTACTGACTAGGATATTTTCACTGCTCAAAATTTTTTGATTGCTTTGCTCAGATACATTTTTAGAATCCGCCCCGTAAAAGGGCGGATTTTTTATGCGAGTGGTTTGATAATTTTATTTAGTGCAATTCTGTACTTTTTAGTTTGTGCAACATATCTGGCAATTGTTGATAACTGTGTCAAATTACCAGCAGTTTTAGGACAAAGCTATTAGATAAATCTTTAAAAGTGGCGCTTCTCATTAACCTAATAGTTGAATATAAATCTGAGGTGATTGTATGGCTCAGATTTCAAATAACCGCACTCAAATAATTAATAAATTGATGAGAAGGTTTAATCTATCTCAGCAACAACTCATAGCGGTTGCTGCTGTGGTTGTCCTAACTATTGTGTCAGCGGTTGTATTTATTGGAATAATTTCTGCTGGAACATCAGAGTCTTTTGATAGGTCACATAATCAAGCAGACTCTACGCAAGGAGTGACTGTTGCAGAAAATCCACAACATACGCAAGAAGATAATGCTACAGAT
>JABZHD010000067.1 GCA_015259045.1 Atopobium sp.
CTGTGGCGCAGCGCTCCCTTGCCGCGATCTTCCTGGTAAGCATGGATGTTGAACTGGCCGGCAAGATACGCCACGTCGTTGAGGATAGCACGAGCTCGACCGTCTTCTACCAGGCATTCCTTTGAAGCAATAATTTTGTGCGTTCCGCTTGCGTAAAAACCGGAGCGAACCGTGCGGTCCTTACCCGGCGCAAACGGCGTCGCTGCCTTGTGACGATACGCCAGAGGCTCGTCCATACCACGGATAGGCTCGATGGTTACGTTATTGATGCTTGCCAGTGGGGCGAGAAGTTCTTCTACCTGCGTTTGCTTGCGTTTAAGTTGGATGGGATAGGGGACCGAAAGCCATTCACAGCCTCCGCAGCTACGCGCAATAGAGCATGTTGGTGTCTTGTATCCCATAGTTCCTCTCCAAATCTTGGGTTACTACTATACCGTTTGCGGGCTTAAATGGCACGTTGAGGGGATTGTTGTATCTAATATGTTTCATTTTTTGTATCGTTTCCCGTTTGTCTAGAAAACCGTTAAGCTAACAGGCACAGTATTTTGGCGAGACAAAAGAGGTGGACTATGGCTCTCATCAGCAAAATTGGTATTATCGGCGCTAATCATGTTGGCGCACATGTTGCAAACGCCCTACTTTACCAGGGACTTGCAACTGAGCTCTACATTAGCGACACAAATGAGGTCCTCTGCAAGGCTCAGGTAAACGACCTGCTGGATGCAATGCCATTTTATCCACACCCTGCTCGCGTTTTTGAGCTTGATGACCGTTACGAGGAGCTTGCTGGCTGCGACATTATCGTTAACGCCGCAGGTCATGTAGCTGCTGCTGCAGGCAACCGTGATGGCGAGCTCTTTGTTACCACTGATGAGGCCAAGAAGTTTGCCAAGCGCATCGCAGACGCTGGCTTCGATGGCGTTTGGGTCAACATCGCAAACCCCTGCGACGTTGTTACCACTGAGCTTCAGTATCTGACCGGCGCCGATCCAAATAAGGTTATCGGCTCCGGTACCACGCTGGACTCCGCCCGACTCCGCCACGCACTTTCCGGCGCTACCGGCTATCCAGCGTCTTGCATCAACGCTTGGATGCTCGGCGAGCACGGCAACGGCATGTTTGCTTGCTGGTCGCACGTTTCCATTGGCTGCCTTACCCTCGACGAAGTTGCAGCTCAGACGGGCAAGACCTTTAACCTCCCAGAGCTTGAGCAGGCTGGTCGCATGGGCGGTTACGTCACTTACAGCGGCAAGCAGTGCACCGAGTACTCCATTGCAAACGGAGCTGTCGAGGTCATCAAGGCTATTGTCCACGACACCAAGCTGATCACGCCAGTCTCCACGCTGCTCAACGACGTGTATGGCGTGTCTGGCTTCTACTCTTCACTTCCTGCAGTTATTGGCGCCAATGGTGTCGAGAAGGTCTTTGTGCCCGAGCTCTCCGACTCCGAGATTGAGGCATGGCGCAAGTCTTGCGAGCACGTCAAGGGCAACATCAAGCAGCTCGATTGGCTTGAGGTAGACGCTCGTATTGACTAGCGCGCCGCGAAGCTGCGAGCTCTGCGACGGGCGCGAGGCTGTGGCTGCGAGTAGGTAATAGTGCACACCGAACACACCTTGGGGTTTCTCCCGAGGTGTGTTTTTATGCGATCAAGCTGCCTCTCTCCATTTTTGATTGGCTCTGATTGCGAGCCTGAAAAGCTCATCATGTCTGAGTAAATTTACTCAGACATGATGAGAAAAACCGGCAAATCGCTCAGATAAGGTGCACTTTTCCGGCAAATCATTCAGACATGGCGAGAAAATCAGGCTCCAAGAGAGTGCTCATGAAACTAACCTCGGATTCAAAAGTCATGTCACGAAAGGTCCGCCTGAAAAGTGCAAAGAATCTGTGTTTTGGATACAGATTCTTTACAGAAATCAGGCAAATCCACAGATTCTTTGACATTTTTAGGCAAAACCTACAGATTCTTTGCAGAAATCAGGCGCACTTAGTCCAAGCCTTACAGGTCGGTTGCTTTTCTCGAAGGGACGAACTTCTCGCCACATGCAGCGTTCTTCTCGCCACGTGCCACGTGCCACGTGCCACACGCACCTTGCGCAACCAAGCGCTCGTTGCTCGCCGCTTTTCGCGCGCTGCTCACCGGAAAACCACCGTCTCACCTGCAATTTTTAAACAACATTTAAATAAAAATTTCTATTGACTTGCAATCAATGTGATATCACAATGATGCCAACAAAAGGCTCATTGTCACAAAGGAGATCTTATGAGCACCGAGAAAATTATTAAGTCCAAGAGTGGTTGGCTGTTCCTGCTGATTACCATTGTTCTTTTTGCAGTTGCAGCCCTGTTTTTGGCTAATTTTGTACTCAGCGCTATCGCTGCAGACAGAAATCCTCGCCTGGACCCATCGTTCCCAAGCATCATTGGCGCGCTGGTATTCTTCTTTGCAGGCCTGTTTGTTTCGAGTGGCCTGTTCAGCCTTCAGCCTGGTCAAGCAAAGGTTTGCGTGCTGTTTGGTAAGTACATCGGCACCGTTAAGGACGAGGGTCTGCGCTGGGCAAATCCTTACTACGCCAAGACTCTTTCTACAAACGTGGGTGACCTCTCTTCTCTCGCTGCAGGCGTTACTCCCAGTGTAAACGTGCACACCTCCATCATTTCCACCCGTGCTCGCACGCTGAACGGCGACGTCCTCAAGGTCAACGACCGCATGGGTAACCCAATCGAGATCGCAGAGGTTGTTGTTTGGCGCGTCAGCGATACCGCAAAGGCCCTCTTTGACGTCGACGATTATGACAGCTACGTTGCTATGCAGGCAGAGACCGCGCTCAGGCACGTCGCGAGCATCTACAGCTACGATCACATGGAGGACGAGTCCGAGTCCAACACCGCAATTACTCTGCGCTCCAACATCGAGGAGGTCTCCGAGGCGCTTCAGTCCGAGCTGAGCCGCAACCTTTCCGTCGCCGGTATCACCGTTGACGACGCTCGCCTCACGCACCTGTCCTATGCTCCTGAAATCGCGCAGGCAATGCTCCGCCGCCAGCAGGCAGAGGCAATCATCGCTGCACGTAAAAAGATTGTTGAGGGCGCTGTTTCCATGGTTGACATGGCTCTCACTCAGCTCTCCGAGAATGGCGTCGTTGAGTTCGACGAGGACCGCAAGGCTGTCATGGCTTCCAACCTTATGGTTGTTCTCTGCGGCGAGTCCGAGGCCCAGCCTGTGCTTAATACCGGTTCCTTGCAGCAGTAAAGCATGGCGAGAAACCCATGGCACCTCGCAAACAATATCCACTTCGTGTAGCTCCAGAAGTTTGGGAGGCGGTTGAACGCTGGGCGCAAGACGACATGCGTTCAACTAACGCTCAGGTAGAATGGATTTTGCGCGATGCTCTGAGAAAGGCAAAGCGCACTCCAAAAGCAAATAACACTCGTGTGAATAAGACAGACAAGATGGAAGAAGGAAACTAACATGGCCGACAACACCCCACAGCCACCTGTTCCTAACGCTCCCGTACCTCCTGCCGCACCCGCCGCACCCGCAGCTCCTGCTGCTCCTGCGGCTCCCGCACCTGCTGCTCCCGCTGCACCCGCTGCACCTGCAGCCGCAGCACCGGCCCCAGCTCCAGCAGCACCAGCTCCAGCTCCAGCAGCACCGGGCGAGGTCGTTCCTGTGCTGAGCGTCCAACACTTCACCAAGAAGTACGGCTCCAAGGTTGCTGTTTCTGACCTTTCGCTCGACGTTATGCCTGGCGACATCTACGGTTTTATCGGCCACAACGGCGCAGGTAAGACCACGCTTATCAAGTCCATCGTTGGTGCTCAGCCATTTGAGGGTGGCGTCATCTTCGTGGACTCCAAGAACGTGCTGGTTGACCCTGTGGGAACAAAGCAGGTCATCGCTTACGTCCCAGATAATCCAGACATTTACGAGTTCATGAGCGGCATTAAGTACCTCAATTACGTCAGTGACATTTTCGGCGTTCCTGCGGAGAACCGCGTCGAGCGCATTACAACGCTGGCCAACCGCCTGGGCATCACCGATTCCCTGGCAAACGCTATTGGCAGCTACTCTCACGGTATGAAGCAGAAGCTGGTTCTGATTTCCGCCCTGCTCCACGAGCCAAAGCTCATCATTTTGGACGAGCCATTTGTTGGCCTGGATCCAGCAGCAAGCTTCGAGCTGAAGAAGATGCTGCACGAGCTTGCCGACCGTGGATCTGCCGTGTTCTTCTCGTCACATGTTCTTGAGGTTGTCGAGAAACTCTGCAATAAAATTGCAATTATTCGTCAGGGCAAGCTTCTTGCCGCAGGTAAAACGGATGAGATTCGCGGCAATGCTTCGCTCGAGGAAGTCTTCCTTGGTCTTGAAGCCGGCGCTCCTGGCGTTTCTTCCGATATTGCTCAGGATATGGCCACCACAAAGGACGGCGCCGCTGTTCAGCCAGTCATTCCTGGCGCACCTGTAGCCGCCGCACCTGCGGCCCCCGCGGCACCTGCAGCTCCGGCAGCACCTGCGGCACCCGCCGCGCCAGCAGCTCCCGCCGCGCCTGCCGCACCAGCAGTTCCCGCAGCACCAGCAGCACCTGCAGCACCTGCAGCACCAGTCGCGCCTGCAGCACCTGCAGCACCTGCAGCTCCAACTGTACCTGGCGTACCAGTACCTCCAGGCGCTCCAGTTCCTCCCTCCTTCCCTAAGGAGAACTAGTCATGGCAAACAACGTTCCACAGGCTCCTCAGCGCCCCGATGTGCCTGAGCAGAACCTGCAACTCTCAGGAGATGTCTTTATTCCAGCTCAAGTAAGTGCTGGTCAAGTCCCTGTTCTCAATCGCTCTGAGCTTAAATTGCCTTCCGATCTCAAAGTGTTCTGGATGCTGCTTAAGGTTCAGATCACCATGATTTGGACTACGCAGGTTATAGGTGCTCGAAAGAATTTTGAGAAAAAGGTTGGCGCAAATGCCCTGCCTATTGTCGGTGGTATTTTTGCAGTTGTTGGCGCGATCTTCATGATGGTTTACATTTACGGCATTGCGACAACTCTAGCCATTGCCGGCTTCACAAGGCTGCTTCCTTTAGCAGGAATTCTTGTTGGCGCTCTACCTGGTGTTATTTTGACGTTTGTAAAGGCTAATGGCGTACTTTTTGCGTACAAGGATTACGACTTTATCATGTCGCTTCCAATCAAAAAGAGCACCATTATCTATTCTCGCGTAGCAGCTCTGTATGCTGCAGAGGGCATTTGGTCCATCACTATTATGCTGCCAGTCTTTTTGGCCTATTTCACCTTTGAAGCGGGCACACTCCCACGTTTGATTGGCGCTTTGTTTGCACTTGTTCTTGGACCGAACCTTGCGGTTTCCGTAGCTATTCTCTTGGCTTTTGCGGTTGCAGCCCTTGCTGCAAAGCTGCACTTTAAGAACTTGGGAATGGTCATCGGTGGCGTTTTTGGCCTTTTCTTTATGGTTGCCTATCTGTTCTTTATCTTTACGGTATCTTTCAATGCAGACAAGTTTGCCCCAGGTGTGGTGGGTAATTTCCGCGACACCGTCTTTAGCGTTGCAAGTTCAGTTGGCGTAGTTTATCTTCCATCACTATGGATTGCGGATTTCTTTAATTCTGGTTCCCTTGTTAGCTTCTTACTGTTTGTCCTGGTTTCTGTTGGTGCTCCTGCAGCAATTGTGGCCATCATTTCTCGCTTCAATGATCGCATTAATGCACTAGTAAGCGAGGATAAGGTCCAGAAGAAGTTCACCACCAAACAGATTTCCACCAAGTCCGCGACGCCTTTTGTTGCTCTGATCAGAAAAGAGATTCAGACCATCACAGGTTACCCAGCAGTCTTTATAAACATGCTTTTTGGCTGCTTGCTGATGGTTATTCTCGCCTTTATTTCTCTGTTCTTTAGCACGTCGTCTATCGTGGCCTATTTTGTTCCTGCGTCCGAGGTTCCGCGCTATCTACCTTTGGCAAGAACCATCTTTGGCATGGTAACCACCTGGTTTGGCACCTCGATGTTCTGCGCTGCCAACTCTGCTGCCATTTCGTATTCGCTGGAAGGCCGCTCAAACTGGCTGATGGCAACCATGCCCGTTTCTTCAAAGCAGATTTTTGGCGCAAAGATTGCCGTTAACATGATCTACGTGCTCATCTTTAGTGTTGTGACTCAGATTTTCTTCCTGATTCCTGGTCACATCACCATTGAAACGGCCCTGAGAAACGTCATTCTGCCGCTCTGCATTGTGTTCTTGGTGTCTAACGTTGGCCTGGCCATTGATATTCGACGTCCAAACTTTGACTGGACTTCTGTCATCGATATCACCAAGAGAAGCCTTTCGGTCACCGTATCTTCTCTTGCGGGCACGCTGGGCTCCATGTTTGTTATCGGCGGTACGTTCATGATGATGATTCTCCCAGTTATGGATTCGTTCGGCTCTTCAACGG
>JABZHD010000068.1 GCA_015259045.1 Atopobium sp.
GAGCAGCATCAATCTGAGCCTGGGTAACACCAAAAGCAGGACGGGTATTAATCAGAGATGCAGTAACGGCAGCGGCAGCAATGCCCATGCCGGCAAAAATCTTAAGAGCATCACGACGGTTGAAAAGAGCAGCGCTCTGCTCCTCAATGGTGGTGCTTTGCTGTTTCTTTAAACTCATAAGGGTCTCCTAGAACGTTTAGTAGTACGGTGTGACCTTTGAGAGACTATTCTACCCGAGATACACGATGATATTCAAAAAGATACGTAATTTACAAACTCCCCGAAACAAATTTCGGGGAGTTTTAGCTCTAAATTGTGAGGTCAGAGATAGGATTTAGCGGTTTTCAATATGTGCAACATTTTTTATTGAAATGGTAATCCTGCCATCAGACTCGTGAGAAAATTCTAGGTAACCTGGATGTTCTGTTAAGTTTGAAGGGAATGAAATCTCAATTCCCGTATCGGTGCGGATTTTATGATTCTTTGCAATTCTGTTAGCAACACCGCGTTTAACAGGAACTTCTTCGGGGAGCTCTCTGCTTGCCACCTGAGCCTCGTACTTTTCCTGAATCTCAGGACGCTCCTCAAAGATACGCTTACCGACCTTAATAGGGTCTACTACCTCTTCTATCTCTGCTGCTTCTGCAACGGCGGCCTTAGCACGAGACACCTCAACAGCAGGCTCAAGTCCATACTCTTCAGCCAGGTCTTGAACAATAACGGTTACCTCACCAATAACCTCATGACTAGACGCCTCTGATGTGCACTCAAGGAAAAGCTCGGGGATGATGAACTTTCCCTCTCCTGCTACAGAGCGATCATGGTCGTGGAAGTCAATAGCCCCTGTATCCAGGTCAATAACTGCATACGAATCAACTTTTTGCGTAGGAGAAGGCAGCGTTGCATCTTGGCGCAAAATTTCATTTGCAGAACCGTTCACATCGTGGATAAAGGCCTGCTTACGTGGGAGAAGCACAATGGCAAAAAGACGTCTTCCCTCACCCTCAAATGCCTCAGCCTGAGCGTCCTCATCATCTGCAGCAGCACTGGCAAGCGCCTGACCTGCGTCAGTATCAATGTAGTCTGCTACAAGAAGATCGCACTGCTCAACATCATCTGCACGACGAAGCTCTTCCCAGAACCACTGAGCAATCTGGTGAGAAAACTCTACAAACTCAACGTCTCCGTGGGCATACTCCTGAAGACCTCCCGCAAAATTGCTGGTAGGAGCAAACTCTCCGTGTCTAGACTCTGGGTTTGCCGTAATCTTGCGCAGTCTACGCTGCACGTATGACTTTGTCTGACGGTCCTCTAAATCCAAGGTAGATTGAGAGAAGTATCTAGTTCCCGTCTCAAAATCAAAGACGTGAAGAATTGCCTTAGTAACTCTAAGCATGTAAAACCTCGTTTATTGCAGATGTTTAGCTGGCGAAAAACCCTAGTGCTTGACGCACATCAGAGGATCGCCAATCTTAACCAGTGGACGACCACCAATCAGCGTTCCAGACTCACCAATGAGGTCAATGCGCTCATACTGGTCTGCATTAACAACGGTAACAACTACAACGTTCTCATATCCTGCTTCTTCAATAGCAGCAGCATCAAATGAAATCAGTGGAGTACCGGCCTTGACCTCATCGTTAGCGTGAACGTAACGGGTAAAACCCTTACCATTCATCTCGATGGTACCAACACCAATGTGAATCAAAATCTCAATACCAGTGTCTGTGGTAAGGCCAATTGAGTGATTGGTTACGTTAGTTGCGGTAACGCGAGCATTGCAAGGAGCATAAACGCAATCAAGGCCAACAGGCAAAATGCCATAACCCTGACCAAAGAGACCGCTTGAGATTACCTCATCGTGAACCTCTTGTACGCTTACCAGAACACCAGAAACTGGTGCATAGATAGTGTCTTCCCTAGTAGCAAATGTAGCCTTCTGAGGCTGCTCTGCTCCGTTAGAAGGAACAAACACATTTTTAACCTTTGACCAAAGACCCATGATGCCTCCTTGAGTATGTGCTCTACACAGATACCATCTGACATAACGTTTCTATTTTACCTAAGCGAGAAGGACGAATGCCCCACAGAGGAACATCCGTCCTTCTTTCACGAATTTACAACACGGCGACGCAACTTACTGCATTCTCTTGGCACCTCTAAAGATGATCGAACGTGCAGCAAAAAAGGTAACCAGGAAGTATCCGCCATACAAAGCAGCTACTACTGCAACCACTCCACCAATGCTGCTAGCTACATCAAAGTTGCCAATCGACTTAATGACAGAAACCATAATGGACATCGCACAAGTAGCGTGCGCAGCTGCCATAAGCAGTGGGAACAGGAAGTACACACCAATCTGAACAAAGAGTGCGCGACTTGCAAGGCCCTTCTCGGCACCAAGTTCTGCAAGAACTTGATACGCACGAGCGTTGTCCGATGCCTCGGAGAGCTGCTGAAGTGCCAGAATAGCGGCGCACGCAATGAAGAGTACCAGGCCAATGTACAGCGCCAGATACGTCACAATACCAGAGAATCCAGCAGGCGATTGAATGTACTCGGAAGCGGTGACCACAAGCATTAAAGAATAAGGATCGGAATCGCTACCAGTTACGGCGCCATCACCAAAGTACTGCTTAATTTGACCCTGGAACTGCGTTTCAGAAGCATCGCCTGGGGTTTGATAGTTGCCTAAGATATATGAGTTGGTCAAAACAACGCTTGAAGGGAAGCTTTGATCAGCAACAACCACAATTCCAAATGCTGGCATAAGTGCAGGTCCACCTTGTGTTTGGGCAATATCAAGCGTTCCACCAACAGCATGAAGTTTGTGACCCTCAATGGTGAGTTCAGGATTATGAGCAAGAGAATCCTGCCAGTATTTTGTGAGATTAGTATCAAGCGTCCAAACCATATAACCGTCAGTACCAAAGTCAACAGGCTCAAGACCAGACGCAACACGCAGCTTGTTGTACTGAGAGGCTCGCATCAGAGTCACATTGGTCTGCGCAGGATCATTCTGACCGCTATAGCCAGTAAAGTAATCACTAAAGCGCTTGCCTGTTACAGCATCAATAGAGCTATACGTAAAACTTGGTGTTGTTGGATCATCTTGAGCATAGTACGTATCTACCTGGAAGGCGTTTTTAATAGTTTTATTCCACTCTGGATCTAGCTTCTGCACTACAGAAAGGTAGTCATACGAATCTGCTGGACCAGGGGTATAACTGCGCTCTGAGCCTGGATTAATTTGCACAGAAACATCGTACGCTTTGATTTTAGAAAAGCTGGAGTTCATAGAGTCAACAAGCGAGAAACCCGTACCAAGTCCACAGACTGCCACAAAGAGCATGGCGCAGACTAAAGAGATGGAAACCCAAGCAGTATTAACGCGGGCATTAAACTGACGCAGGACAAATGAGTGAAGACCCTTGTAGTAGAAGCCCTTCTGCATCTGCATAAATCTGAGCAAGAAACCAGAGATTGAGAAGAAAAAGAGTGCTGTGCCCACAGATACCAAAGCCGTGGCCATGGCAAACTCTTCATCTATCTGTTTAAAACCATTGTGCTGAAGCAAGATATAGGAATAAGCAATGATTCCAAGAGAGGCCAAGAAGAGCAGTACTGAGACGGTAAGGTTTCTTACCTTGACGGTCTGAGTTACTTTGTCTGCGTTAAGAAGGTCAATAAGCTTATAGCGGGACACCGTGGTAACGTTAAAAATAAGCGCAACCACAAACATAACCACAAAGTAAATAACCGTTTGAATTAGCGCAGTTTGCGAGAACACAAACTTAAATGAATCAAGAGTTGTGTTAAACATGTGGGCTGTTGCAAACATCATAAATTGAGAGATAAAAATACCTGCAACAAGGCCAACTACCAGGGCGAGAAAACCAACAAGCAGTGTCTCAATACTCATAATCTTAGAGACGTTTCTCTTGGTCATACCCAGTATCTGGTACATACCAAATTCTTTTTTTCTACGGCGAATCAGAAATTGATTAGCGTAGACAACAAGAAATCCCATAATAACGGCAAGAAAAACGCTTACTCCTGAGATGGTATTACTTAAGAGCTGAACAATGCGTCTCTGGTCTTCAGAAAGATCCAGCACCATGGATTGCTGAGTAATTGAATTGAAGGAATAAAACAGTGCAACGCCTACTGCCAATGTCAGAAAGTAAATGCTGAAATCGCGCAGTGATTTCTTGACGTTACCAAGCGCGATTTTACTGTACATCAGCACCCTCTCCTCCCAGGAATGAAACAACGTCCATGATCTGATCAAAGAACTGCTTACGGGGTTTCTCGCCACGAACTATCTCGTTAAAGATGCGACCATCTTTAATGAAAATAACGCGATGAGCGTAAGAAGCTGCATATGAATCGTGAGTGACCATGGCAATAGTTGCGCCATTACGGTTGAGGTTCTCAAGGCTTTCAAGAAGCGTGCGAGCATTCTTTGAGTCAAGCGCTCCAGTTGGCTCGTCTGCTAGGACCAACGAAGGATTGGTAACAATTGCTCGAGCTGCGGCAACGCGCTGACGCTGGCCACCAGACATCTCGTAAGGGAACTTGTCCAGCACCTCAGTAATCTGGAGCAGCTTGGCAACGTTTTCTACGCGCTCCAAAACTTCCTGAGCGCGAACATGACCAATGGTTAGTGAGAGTGCGATATTTTCGCGAGCAGTAAGGCTATCAAGCAAGTTGGCATCCTGGAAAATAAAGCCCAAGCGGTCACGCCTAAAGGCAGAAAGCTCTGCGCCGCGCAGTCTGGAAAGTTCTTGGTCATCAATAAAGATGTGGCCCGCAGATGTCTGATCAATGGTAGAGATGCAGTTCAAAAGTGTAGTTTTGCCAGAACCGGAAGGACCCATGATAGCGATAAACTCACCGCGAGCTACAGAAAGATTAATGCCGTCCAGCGCCTTAGTGATATTTCCACGAGTTCCATAGTACTTCTCGAGATTTTGGCAAACCAAAACGGTGTGAGGCTTAAGTGCTGAAGATTGTCCAGCCACAACAGTTGGCTGAGTTGGAGTTACTTGAGTAGCTGCCATGTTGCGTCCTTTCATTGGAGGCGAGTAAATCTTGAGATATATACTCCGTCACTACCGTTTACGTTGCCATCGATTGACCTTACAGAAACCTTACGCTTTTCTCACTTTGATGTGTCAAAATATCACTATCAAGCATACGGGAGGGGCATGCTATGCAGTTAGTAATTAAAAGATTTGGGCAGCTTACCGCTAAAGAGTTGTATCAAATTCTTTCTCTAAGAGCAGAAACGTTTATTGTTGACCAGCAGATTATGTACAACGATCTTGATAACGTTGATCAAGTTTCTACCCATGTCTTTTATCAGGATACTGACTCGGTAGCTGCATATTTGCGCATCATTGATGCAGGACAGTCATACAACTCCCCTCTTATTGGTCGTGTATGTGTTAGCAACAAAGGCGCTGGTATTGGTTCAAAACTACTGCACGATACCCTTGATTACCTGGCAAAAGAAAGTAGTGCTTCCAAGGTGTTAGTTGAGTCGCAACTCAAAGCTCAGTCTTTCTACGAGCGCGCTGGGTTTACGCAGGAATCTTCTAAGGTGCTTGATCACTTTGGCGTCCTCCACCATGTGCTCTCCTTTGATCTTGATGCATATCGTCAGACGAGAAACACAATCAGCATTGATGACATTCACGTTTCAATCAGACCGCTTGAAACAGCCGATTTGCGCACACTGCAGAAGCTTAGCGTTGAGACATTTGTAGACACTTTTATTGACTCAAATACAGCAGATGATTTAGCAAGTTGCATTGACTCGCTCTACAACACAGAAAAGCTTACCCGTGAGCTTGCTGCTAAACACTCATATTTCTATTTTGTTGAGGTAGAAGGTCAAGTAGCTGGTTACCTGAAGCTCAATACGCGTTATGAGCAAACCGAGGGTCAGCGCGATGACTCGCTTGAAATTGAACGCCTGTATATCCTTCCGCGTTACAAAGGCCTACACCTTGGATCAAAGCTCATGAAATTTGCCCTTGATTTAGCAAAAGAGAAGGGTAAGAAGCGCGTGTGGCTGGGTGTTTGGGAACACAATGAGCCTGCTAAGGCATTTTATTCACATTGGGGATTCAAGCGTTTTAGTCAGCATACCTTCCCAGTAGGAAGCGATCCTCAAACGGATGAATTGTGGGAGCTTCTAATTGAGAACTAACGCAATTGCTGCTAAAAGGCTCATAGCCAAAAGTGCATAGGTGATTACTTTTCTTTCTCTTAATTTGACTATCCTAAAAATTTGCAAGAGGAAGATAGAGACAAAAATGCATGCATTTATCTGCTGTGGATAAGGGAATACT
>JABZHD010000069.1 GCA_015259045.1 Atopobium sp.
ACTCCTGCCTTTTGGAGCTGGGTAGCGAGGGCAAAACCACCGCTATGCAGCGTGAGGAATATCTGGGCGGCATCGACGAGGCCTATAACCTGATGATTCGCGACTACGCCGTTGACTCTTCCGCTGAAGAAGCGCGTGCTATTCGCCGCCGCTTCCACGAGACGGCCAACACCGAGCTCCGCTCCGCAGAAAGCGTTGGCCAGATTCTTGGCTACTCCGATGGCCGCGGAGAAGATGCGTCCATGGAGCCTCTGGGCCTGCGCACGCTTTCCCGCGTTCACGTGGTCAACGATGAGATTGCTGCAAGAATTGTTGACGCCTACGATAACCTGCAGCAGCTGCTTCACGTTGCAGAAAACGATACATCCAGCCTCAAATCTCTGGGTGTCGAGAACCCCGGTGCACTTGCTAACAGTCTCCGCAGAATGTGGGGTAAGTCAGAATAATGGCTGCAAGCAGCACTTGTGCAAAGGTCGTGTCAAAGCCACGCCCTTCTCGCCTTTCTACACATGGAGCAAAAGCCGATACCGTGGCCGTCATTGTGGCCGGTGGCATTGGCGAGCGCTTTGGATATCCCGACGGTAAGCAGTTTATTTCTGTCTGCGGTCTTCCGCTGATGAGCTGGTCAATCCTTGCGTTTGATCATGCGCCAAGCGTGGCTCACATTGTGATTGCTTGCTCTGACGAGAAACGCACTGCAGTTCAAGAGGGTGTTTTGGGCAAGCTTGTACTCCATAAGCCTGTTCACTTTGCAACGTCTGGTGCCACTAGACAGGAATCGGTTTACAACGCGCTTCAGGTAGTGCCCGCTGGATATGATTTTGTTTCTGTCCATGATGCGGTTCGTCCGCTCATTGAGGTGGAGACCATTGAGCAGGTCATTGGCACGGTTCGCAAGTCTCCTAAGATTGCGGGAGCAATTTTGGCTCACCGTGCAACTGACACATTGAAGCGCGTAGACGGCGCAACCATCGTAGATACACCTGATCGCTCAACGTTCTGGGCTGCTCAGACCCCTCAGGTGTTCAAGACACGTACGCTTCTTGAAGCTCACGAAGTAGCTCGTCAGGAGGGCTACCAGGGAACCGATGACTCGTCTCTAGTTGAGCGACTTGGTCTTACGGTGCTGTGCGTTGAGTCGCAACGAGAAAACGTGAAGGTCACGTACCCGTCTGACCTTGCAATTGTTGAGGCTACGCTCAGCCGTCGCCTGGTAGAAGGCGCAACCGGAAGTGGGGCTGTAGAGTGAGCATGCCAGAGCTTAAAATTGGCCACGGATACGATGTTCATCGCCTGGTAGAGGGCAGAGATCTTATCTTAGGTGGCATCAAAATTGAGCACACCAAAGGTCTTCTCGGCCACTCCGATGCTGATGTTTTGACTCATGCGCTTATGGATGCCCTGCTAGGAGCTATGCGCGCCGGCGACATCGGCCAGCTTTTTCTTGATACAGACCCTGCTTATGAGGGTGCTGATTCTATGGTGCTTCTGTCCCATGTTATGCAGCTTGTTCGTAATGAGGGCTTTGAGCTTCTGGATTGTGATTGCACCGTTGCAGCTCAGGCGCCTAAGTTGCTTCCTCATCGTGATGCTATGAGAAACCGCATGGCTGAGGTCATGGGTGTTTCGCCAGATAAAGTTGGCGTAAAAGCAACCACTACCGAAGGCCTTGGCTTTGTAGGCACTCAAGAAGGCATTGCTGCCTGGGCAGTTGTACTGTTGGGACGTAGCGCGCAATAAATTACAGCTCTACGATATGGTCGGCTGCCTCCACCACTTTAGGGTCGTGAGATATGAGCAGTATTATGTGGTCTTGCTTGACCTTCTTGAGAAGAGTAAGAAGGACGTCAACACTTTTTTGATCTAATGCAGAAGTGGGCTCGTCAAGCAACATAACACTTGGATTCATAAGCATCATGCGGATAATTGCAATCTTTTGCTTTTCTCCACCAGAGATAGCAGAGCTTCGTTCACCCAGGCGAACATCAAGATTTTGATCATCACCAAGCAGCAATTTTTCTAAATTGAACAGCTTGATATAGCTGATTATCTCTTCATCTGTTGGTTGGTTTTTGCACAGCAGTGTCAGATTATTTCTTACCGTATCGTCAACAATGCTTGGCTCTTGCTCGGTAAATCCAAGCGTATTTTTTCGAAGTTCATACTGATTAATTTGAGCTAGTAAGTCCTCGTTAATAGCAATAGTGCCTGATAGGTGAGAAGACCACTCTCCGTTAATGAGCTTCAGAAATGTTGATTTGCCTGTACCGTTTCCACCGGTAATAGCGTATATATTTCCTTTTGCAAAACTGCAAGACAAGTTGTTCATCAGCACTTTATTTGTATGTGGATAAGAGAAAGATACATTTGTGCAGGTAATTTGATTGACGTTCTCTGATGGAATGATGTTACCAACGGACTCTTGAGGTAAATCAAGAATCTGCTCAATTCGATTAAGACTTACCGCAATGCTCTGATAAGCCATGCCAAATTCCATAAGAAGCGTAATAGAGCCTAAAAGCGATACAAAATAGCTTGAAATGGTTGCAATATAGCCAGGCTGCAGTGCTCCAAGGAAAATTTGATATGCACAGGTAATAAAGACAATAGCTTGGAATACGGCAATCACAGCATTGTTTAATTCTTGTACGCCAAACTCAAGCTTGTACTGCTCATGAATGGCACTACGAACTTTTTGATTGACGGCATAGTGCTGATTAAAGAAACGCTCAAAGAGAGAATGACGCCTGATAAAATCTACGTCTGTGAATTGGGAAAGCTCAATAGATCCATACTGTGATTTCAGTTCTTTGGATTCTTTGTATCTTTTATAAGCCGCATCTTGGATTTGCTTATAGATAATAAAACTCACGAGCAACAAAACAACCGTTACAAGGGCGGTTAATGGGTTCAAATATAAAATAATTGCCAGTGTGCCTAAGACAGAGACCATAGTTGTTACAAAGCTCACACATTGTGTAAGTATAAAAATCGAAACGTCATTAGAATCGTTATTTACTGTCTGGCGGTAATGTCCAGAATCATATGACGAGAAAAATGATGAATCTGCATGTTGAATCTTGTCAATCAGCTGTCGCTCAATAGTAAACGAAGAATCAATTTGTAACTGACAATAGCGTGTTTTAGCAAGATAGGAACAGCCGGCAATAAGGATTCCTAGTGCGGCAACCACGGCGCAATAGAAAAGTATCTCGCTCCAAGTAGTTCCCGTAATAAAAAGATTAATTACAAATCCAACAAGAAGCGGTTGAATCACCATAAGCGCTGTGACAAAGAATGACAGAAAGAGAAAAATCGCAAGACTGCCTTTATCCAGAATGGTAGATATACAGTAGTGGATAATGTTAAAAAACTTACTCATTCAAATCACCTTCTGAAGTTGTTAAGAGTAAGATTTCTTGTCTTCTAGTTCTTCGCAGTTTTGATTCAAATATAAATTTCTTAAATTTTTGTTCATCAAGTTTAATAAAACAAAAAAACAAATCCAGCACTAATCCGTGAACGGTAACAAAATTGAATCTTGATTAGTACGGTATGGAACTCAAAGGTTTTCCACAAACCGTTTATACTTACACCAATACACAATGGTTGCGAGGAGTATGCATGCTTGTCTATAACACTCAGACGCATAAAAAAGAAGAGTTCAAGCCAATCGACGAGGGCAAAATCCGCATGTACGTGTGCGGTCCTACGGTTTACGATCAGATTCACATCGGAAACGCCCGTACCTTCCTCTCGTTTGACGTTATTCGACGTTATCTGATGCACAAAGGTTATGAGGTCACCTTTGCTCAGAATTTGACTGACGTTGACGACAAGATTATTCAGCGTGCCATTGAGCAGGGAAGGACTGCTCAAGAGGTTTCTGAAGAGTTTTCTCAGGCGTTTATCGAGCAGATGCACCGTTTCAATATACTGGACCCAGATATTCGTCCTCGCGCAACGCACGAGATCGAAGCCATGCTTCAGATGATTCAATCTTTGATTGAACAGGGTCACGCTTACGCGGTGCCTTCGGGCGACGTGTACTTCTCGGTCCGTTCTGACCCCGGCTATGGCGTGCTTTCTGGTAGAGATCTTGATCAGCTTCGCGCAGGTGAGCGCGTTGAGGTTAATGACGAGAAACGCGATCCATTTGACTTTGCACTCTGGAAGGCTGCAAAGCCTGGTGAGCCTAGCTGGCCAAGTCCTTGGGGAGAAGGTCGTCCAGGTTGGCACAGTGAGTGCTGCGCCATGATTCATCGCTACCTGGGCACTCCAATTGACATTCACGGTGGTGGTTCTGACCTGGTATTTCCTCACCATGAGAACGAGACTGCGCAGGCATCTTGCGCCTGGCACGCTCCTCTCGCCAATTATTGGATGCACACCGGAATGCTTCGCGTTGATGGCGAGAAGATGTCCAAGTCTTTGGGCAACTTCTACACACTCAAGGAAGTTTTGGACAAGTATCCTGCAGATGCAGTAAGACTTTTGATGCTTCAGACGCACTATCGTGCACCACTTGATTTCTCGTTTGAGCGTCTTGAGGGTACCGTTGGTACGCTTGAGCGCATGAAGACCTGCGTCGCAAATCTCCGCTGGGCTTTCAAGCAGTCTTCTGCTCAGCACGAACTTTCCGACGCTGATAGCACGCTTGCTGAGGCAATCAATACAGCTCAGAGCGAGTTTGACGCTCAGATGGATGATGATTTCAACACCGCAGGAGCACTCGCTGCTATCTTTGCGCTGGTAACTGCTGCAAATACCTATCTTGCAGAGGTTGGTCAAAACGTTGGCGCAAGTCCTGTTCTCCGTGCAGCAGATATGTTGTGCGAGCTCACGGGAGCTTTGGGAATTGATTTGACTCAGGCAGCCTCTACCTCTGATTTACCAGAGGAGCTTGTGGCACTTGCCGCCCAGGTGGCAGGCTATGAGGGCGCGTCAGCTGACGAGGCTGCAGAGGCTTTGCTTGCTGCTCGTCAGGAGGCTCGTTCCCAGAAAAACTGGGCAGTTGCTGATCAAATTAGAGACGGCATTGCCGAGCTTGGACTTTTGATTGAAGATACCGCCGCTGGCGCTCGACTTAAGCGTAAGGCAGACTAACTATGGCAAGAAATCAACGTTCTACCTCTAAAAACACGCGCTCCGAGGGTCCTGCTGGTCGCGGCGCAGCCGGACGCGGCGGAGCTGCTGGTCGCGGCGGCGCGGGTCGCGGTGGGGCTGCAGGTCGCGGCTCCAAGAAGGCTGCCGACTGGGGCGGTTATTTCGGCGCCAAGAATGGCCAGGGCTCAAAGGGCGGCCGCTCCGCACAAGGCACACGTGCAGCTCAAGGCACTCGCGGTCAACGAGGTGCTGGTGCTGGTGGACAGCGAGGCGCTGGCGCTGGACGTCCAGGCAACAAGAAGCCTGCAACCGATCTTATCGAAGGTCGTCGCGCAGTAGCAGAGGCGCTGACCGTTGGTATCCCTTTGAAGAATGCGCTGGTACAGGCTGCAAGTGGACAGAAAGACCAAGAAATTGAGGCGCTTGCACGTCAGCTTGAGCAGGAGGGTATTCCTGTCGAGCGTGTTGCAAAGCCCGTACTTGACTCGCTTTCAAGCCACGGCGCTCACCAGGGCGTTATTGTCCGTACGCAGCCGTTTGCTTACGCTGACCTCTCTGAAATCATCCAGCGCGCTGGTTCAGAAAACGCTCTGGTTGTGGTCTTGGATCACGTCACTGACGAGGGAAACTTTGGTGCAATTGTAAGAAGTGCCGAGGTAGTTGGCGCGGCCGGCGTTGTTATTGCAAACGCCCGCGCTGCCCGAGTTGGCGCTGGAGCATATAAGACGTCCGCAGGAGCTGTGCTTCACCTGCCAATCGCTCAGGTTTCAAATCTGCCGCGCGCTCTTGAAGAGCTTAAAGCCGCAGGTTTTTGGACATGTGGCTCTACCGAGCACGCCACTCAGTCCGTGTGGGAGGCTCCTATGGGAGGTCGCCTTGCACTTGTCATGGGTTCTGAAGGTTCAGGAATTTCTCGCCTTATGCTCGAGAAGTGCGATTTTACGTGCAAACTTCCTCAGTTTGGACAGGTAGAGTCCCTGAACGTTGCTCAGGCAACAACGGTCATGTGCTACGAGTGGCTCCGCAGGACTCAGGAAGCGTAAGCCCAGGAAGCCCAGGAAGCGTAAGAAGTCCAGGAAGCCCAGGAAGCGTAAGGTATGGCTCAGAAAAAATCGCTGCTTGTAGTCGATGGCTATAACGTCATGTTGGCAACTCCTCGCTATGAGGCGCTGCTGGATGAGCATGG
>JABZHD010000006.1 GCA_015259045.1 Atopobium sp.
CTGTTGCAGAGGCTTTTACTTTGAGGGTTACGGTATATCCTTGGAGCCGCTTTCGGCGAAGACGTCTTCCTACAACGCCAGCAATGTGCCTAATAGCTTCTACGATTTCTTGTTTATCAAACAAATCTGTTTCAAAGGTTCTCTCGTTAGAAACAGACTTAACGTCACGAGGCTGGGCAGCTTCATGAACTTCTGAGACTTCTTTTCCTTGCGCGCGCAAAATCATCTTTGAAGCTGTATTGCCAACAAGGGAAGTGAGGTATGTTGCATCCGCTCTTGAAAGCTCTCCAAGCGTTCTGATTCCTTGTTGATGGAGCGTTTTTGCCATAGCAGGACCAATACCGCTCATGGCCTCAATAGGTAGCGGTGCTAGAAAGCGGCCTTCTGTGCCAGGAAACACCGCAGTAAGACCGCGAGGCTTTTCTTGCTCAGAGGCAATCTTAGCAATTGTCTTGTTTGTTCCCAGGCCAATGGAACAGGTAACGCCTAGCGCAGCAACCTTCTTTTGTATGCGCTTACAGATCTCCAAAGGATTTTCTTTAGAGAATCTGCCTGGAGTGATGTCAAAAAATGCCTCATCAATAGAAACCTGCTCAACAAGGGGAGTCTCATCTTTGAGAAAACCCATAACAAGAGCACTCATTTCAGAGTATCTGTCATAGCGTCCTGGGGTCCAAATTGCTTGCGGACAGAGCCTTACTGCAGTAGCTGAAGGCATGGCAGAATGAACGCCAAACTTCCTTGCTTCATAAGAGGCGGTTGAAACAACGCCTCGTTTGTGGGGTGAGCCTCCAACAATTACTGCTTTTCCGCGCCACTCAGGATGATCAAGTTGTTCTACAGACGCAAAGAACGCATCAAGGTCAAGAAGGCCAATAGCCTTACCATGCCATTCAAAATCACACGATTTACGTGCGTTTTTATCTGATATGTCTTTTGATGTTTCCATAGAAATAGTGTATACTTTTTGTACAAATAGAACAAGTGTTTCATACATAAATTACGAGTACTTTTTGAAGAGAGCAAATTTATACTTTTCGAGGTTAATGCGTTGTTGTACACTTGTAACCCGATTTGTGGCTTTGCGGTGCAGCCCATCTAACATCCGAGGCACCGCTCGTATGGAGGAGTTTTCATTGGCAGTTAAGATTCGTCTGGCCCGTCACGGTGCCAAGAAGCGTCCGTACTATCGCGTAGTTGTCGCTGATGGTCGTATGCCTCGCGATGGTCGTTACATTGAAGAAGTCGGTCGTTATAACCCACTGACTAGCCCTAAGACGATTGATATCAACCTCGAGAAGGTTGATGAGTGGGTAGCAAAGGGCGCTCAGCCAACAAGCGCAGTTTCTCACCTCATTGAGATCGCTCGTACTGGTGCTCCAGTTGCAGAGAAGAAGACCAAGCTCTCCAAGAAGGCACAGGCAAAGGCTGCTGCAGCTGCAGAGGCTGCTGCTGAGGCTGCTGCTGCAGCTGCTGAGGAGTCCGAGGCTCCAGAGGCTGAGTAAATCGTGTCTGAATTCACAGAGCCCACTGAGGTAGACGCTGTCGATCAAGACATTCAGGAGATGCCTTCTGACAAGGTTGCTGATCTTGTCGAGTACATCGTCTGTGGTCTTGTCGATAATGAAGATGCTGTTGCACTCGACGTCACCGATCGCGAGGATGGAGCCTTGATTGAGGTTTCTTGCTCTGAGGAAGACGCTGGACGTGTCATTGGCCGCAAGGGTAGAACCATTAAGGCTATTCGTACTTTGGCTCGTGCTCTTGGCCAGCGTGTTGGCACCTCTGTTGATGTCGAGGTTGTAGGCTAATTTTGCGTAAACACTGGCGAGCAATTGCTCAAATTGTTAAAACGCATGGTAAAAGAGGGGAGGTTGTGACGGTTCCCGTTCACAGCCTTCCTTCTCTTATAGCTGAAGGCATGACAGTTGTTCCTGTTCCGCCTGCGCTTAAGGGACCAAGGAAGTTCTCAGTTGTCTCTGTTGAGTCAGATGACAGAGAAGGTAGTCTTGTCACTTTTGAAGATGTAACTACCATCTCTGATGCAGAAGAGTTTATTGGTAAAACGCTTCTGGTAGAAGAAGATTGTCTTCCAGAAAACTTTGGTCTGGTAAATGTTTCTCTACTTGTGGGTAGAGAAGTACGTGATACAGAACATGGTTCTCTGGGTGAAATTACAGAGGTTCTTGTTGGACCTACACAAAATGTGTGGGTCATTGAGGGGCCTTTTGGACAGGTGCTTATGCCTGCCGTGGATGAATTTATCAAAGAGGCTCCAGCTGAGGGCACCATTACCGTCTCAATTCCTCATGGCCTTCTTAGGTTAGGTGAGTAGCATGCGTCTAGAAACGCTCTCAGTATTTCCTGAGGTCTTCTCGCCCTATTTAAATGCTTCTATTATGGGCAGAGCTCAAAAGGCAAACATTTTTGAATTCTATGCACATGACTTGCGTGACTGGACGCATGATAGGCATCGTACGGTAGATGATGCTCCTTTTGGTGGTGGACAAGGCATGCTCATGAAGCCTGCTCCCATCTATGAGGCAGTTCGAGAGATTTCTGATCAGGCAGATGCCAAGCCCCACGTGGTGTTTTTCTCGCCAGTTGGCAGGCCGTATACTCAGGCAATTGCCCAAGAGCTCGCTCAAAAAGAGCGTATTTTGTTTGTCTGTGGTCGTTATGAGGGCATGGACGAGCGCGTTTACGAGCTGGCAGATGACGTTATTTCTATGGGAGATTACGTGCTGACGGGTGGAGAGCTTCCTGCGCTTACCGTGATTGACTCGGTTGTGCGCTTGCTTCCTGGCGCGCTTGGCGATGAGATGAGCTCACAGGATGAGTCATTCTCCGACGATGGCCTTCTCGAGTATGCTCAGTACACGCGTCCAGCAAATTTTGAGGGGCGAGAAGTTCCGTCTGTGCTTCTTTCAGGAGACCACGGAGCGGTAGCAGTCTGGAGACGACAATCTGCACTTGCTCGCACTCGTGCGTGGCGTCCAGACCTCTTAGAGAGCGCTCAGCTCACTGAGAAGGACAGAGCGTATTTAGCAGAGCTTGATCAGCAATCTGGTGATGACGATGAGTAGTGAACATTCCAAAGTACTTGAAATTTTTGAATACCTGGTAATTGTTGCAGTTGCTGTTGCACTGGCGTTTTTTATTAGAACGTTTGTTGCTGAGGTATATGAGGTTCCAACAGGGTCCATGCTCAATACCATCCAGCTGGGGGATCGTTTGGTAGGAGAGAAGCTTACCTATCGCTTTGGCGGTACTCCGCAAGCAGGTGATGTGGTTACCTTCACCAGTCCTCAGAATCCCGATACGCTTTTAGTTAAGCGCGTCATTGCTACAGCAGGTCAAACGGTAGATTTGCGAGACGGTGCTGTGTATGTTGACGGTCAGCTTATGGACGAGCCTTACACTGAAGGCAAACCAACCTATTCTCTTGCAGATCGCAACGGTGCCGTAATTCAGAATTATCCGTATACTGTTCCTGCAGGTCATATTTTTGTTATGGGGGATAACAGAACAAACTCGCTTGATTCCAGATATTTTGGAGCTGTTGCGGTTTCTACCGTGACCTCAAAGGCAATGTTTATTTTCTGGCCCTTTGACCATGCTCGCGGGCTATAGTACTTACGTCGGACATTTGAGAGAAAGAACATCATGGGCGCAACACCACTAACGTTTCAAGATATGATTTTGACCCTTGAACACTACTGGGCAGAAAAAGGTTGCACGGTCATGCAGCCATACGACTCTGAGGTAGGCGCTGGTACCTTCCATACCGCAACTATCCTGCGCTCACTTGGCCCTGACGCCTGGCGTACCTGCTATCCACAGCCATGCCGTCGTCCTGCTGATGGACGCTATGGCGAGAACCCCAATCGCTTGCAGCACTACTATCAGTTCCAGGTTTTGCTCAAGCCATCTCCTGCAGACTCTCAAGATCTCTATCTTGGTTCACTTGCTGCTATTGGCCTTGATCCAAAAGACCACGACGTTCGCTTTGTTGAGGACGACTGGGAGAGCCCAACGCTTGGTGCTTGGGGTCTTGGCTGGGAGGTCTGGCTCAACGGCATGGAGGTTACTCAGTTCACGTACTTCCAGCAGGTAGGCGGTATTGAGGTAGACCCAGTTCCTGTTGAGATTACCTATGGTCTTGAACGCATTGCTATGTATGCTCAGGGTGTAGATTCCGTCTATGACCTGGTATGGAGTTACCTGCCAGACGGCACGCCAATGACGTACGGCCAGGTATTTTTGGAGAACGAGCGTGAGTTCTCAACTTATAACTTTGAGGTAGCCAACATTGAGCTTATGCGCGAGAAGTTCGACGAGTATGAGGCAGAGTGCCACAGCTGTCTTGAGCGCAAGCTTCCCCTACCTGCATATGACTGCGTTATGAAGTGCAGTCATGCATTCAACCTACTTGACTCTCGTGGTGCTCTTTCTGCTGTTGAGAGAGCTAACTATATTCTTCGCGTTCGCACCGTTGCTAAGGCATGCTGCGAATCGTATTTGGAGGAGGTTGCTTCTAAGAAAGCACCTGCAGCAACTACTCAGGAGGAGGTGGCTTAAATGGCTGAGGTTAGAGACTTCCTTTTTGAGATTGGTTCTGAAGAGATGCCTTCTGCTCCATTGCAGAAAGCTATTGCTCAGTTCAATAAGCTTGTCGTTTCCGGACTTAAAGACTCTGGTTTGTCATTTGGAGAGGTTAAGATCCTCTCGACACCTCGTCGTTTAACTGCCTATGTAAAGGACGTTGCTGAGGCTACAGAAGAGATTTCCGAGGTCAAGCGTGGTCCTAAGGCAGAGATTGCTTTTGATGCAGAGGGTAAACCAACCAAGGCTGCCGAGGGATTTGCTCGTAAGTGCGGCGTAAACGCTGATGCACTGACTCGTCGTGTAGATACCGACGGTCATGAGTACGTTTTTGCGGAGCTCAATATTCCTTCAGTTCCTGCTACAAAGATTCTCTCTGAGCTGGCAACTTCTTGGATTGCTGCTCTTGACTGGCCTCGCAGCCAGCGCTGGGGTTCTTTCCACGAGCGCTATGTTCGTCCTGTTCGCTGGTTGTGCGCTCTTTTTGGTTCAGAGATTGTTCCTGTTACGTACGCTGATGTAACTAGCTCAAACACCACCCAGGGCCATCGTGTTCTTGGTCCTGGATACCATGAGGTAGCTACTCCAGCTGACTATGAGCAGGTTCTCAAAAAAGCTGGCGTTTTGCTACAGGAGCAGCGCAAAGACGTTATTCTTGCCGGTATTAAAGAGGTAGAGGCTGCTCGTCCGGGCTCTCACGTTGATATGCCAGAGAAGGTCTTTGAGGAGGTCATTAATCTAACTGAGTGGCCTCAGGTTCTTGTGGGTACCTTTGACGAGGAATTCCTTAACGTTCCTTCAGAGATTATTACTGAGTCCATGCTTTCCAACCAGCGCTATTTCCCAATCTATGACGCTGAAGGCAAGCTGACTCGAGAGTTTATTGTGGTTTCAAACGCAGATCCATCTTGTGCCGAGCGCGTCATTGACGGCAACGAGCGTGTTGTTCGTGCTCGCCTCGACGACGCTAAGTTCTTCTTTGAGGAGGACTTGAAGCATACGCTTGACGAGTTTGCTCAGCGCCTAGAGACTGTTGTTTTCCAGGAGAAGCTTGGTACTGTTCTGCAGAAGACTCAGCGTATGGAGGCTCTTGCTGCAGAGATTGCGCTTGACGAGACTTCCAGTCAGGAAGAGGCAGAGCTTGCTGCTCGCGCCGCTCATCTTGCTAAGGCGGACCTTGTCAGCCAGGCAGTTGTCGAGTTCACCAGCCAGCAGGGCGTTATGGGTGGCTACTACGCAGAGGCAGCTGGCGAGAAGAGCGATGTAGCTGCAGCTATTCGCGAGCACTATCGTCCTCGTTTTGCCGGCGACGAGCTCCCAAGTGGCCAGATTGGTCGCTTTGTAGCTATTGCTGACAAGCTTGATACCATCTGCGGTATCTTTGCTATCAACGAGCCACCAACCGGCTCTTCCGATCCTTACGCTGTTCGTCGTGCAGCAATTGGCGTCATTGCGTTGGTCCGTTCTACCTCCAACCTTGACCTCAAGAAGCTCATTACAAGCTCTCTGGAGCTTTACCGCCAGCAGGGTCTTGCTGTTGACGAGTCTGTTCAGTCCCAGGTTGAGCAGTACTTTATTGGTCGCCTTGCATCTATTGCTAAGGACGAGAAGATCTCTGCAGATGCTATTGAGGCTGTCAGCGCAATTGGTGTTATCAATCCTGATGAGTTCCTTCAGCGTGCTCGCGCACTTGATGAGGCGCGTCAGAACGAGCCTGAGCTCTTTGAGGATCTTGCTACTGCTTATGCACGTGCAGCTCACCTCAGTGATGCTTCTCTTGGCGTAGAAGTTGATACAGAGCTTCTCACTGAGCCAGAGATGTCATTGCTCGCTGCTTGCGAAGAGGGCCAGAAGCAAGTGGCTGCTGCTCTTGCTGGTGCAGACTATGCTGCTGCTGTTTCTGCACTGTCTCAGCTGCGTGAGCCAATTGATATTTTCTTCGACAAAGTACTTGTCATGGATGAAAATGATACCGTTCGCCGAAATCGTTTACGTCTTTTGAACAAGTTTGCCCAGGTATTTAGTAATGTCGCCGATATTAGTGTGCTTTCTCGTAAGAAGTAGAGTACGCTTAGGTTAGATAAATGTTTGTATCTTTCTGAATACTTGACTGAAAGGGTTACAGCATGAGCACACTTGATATTGACAACAACACTCTTGGTGATGGTCTGCCTATCGTCTATGTTTTGTCAGACTCTCGCGGAGAGACTGGTGCTGCAGTAGTTAAGGCTGCTGCTGCTCAGTTTGGCGATGATTCCGTAGAGATTGTAAGGGTTCCAAATATTCATAGCGTTGAAGACGTTCGCGCGTATTTCAATGAGCATGAAGATGAGGATCGCCCTCGTGCAGTCTTCCACACCTTTGCAGATGGCTCTCTCAGAAGAGAGATTCGTCGTGAGCTTGATCAGCGCCTCATCCCATCTATTGACCTTCTGGGACCAGCAGTAAACGTTATTTCTACGCTTACAGGTGAAGAGCCAAGTCATGCAATTGGCGCATTCTTTGAGGGAGTTACGCGTTAATAGAGTGCTGACGCCTCAAAATATCAAAAAGTTAAATGAGCATCCTTTTTGGGTGCTCATTTTCTTTATGGAGAATTTCACAATTTGCAACCATAAGTTTGTAAATCATTCTGTGAACGGTCGATATTGACCGCTCACCGTTATTTTGTTCAGATGAATGGCGTAGGTTGGTAACATACTATGAATGTGAGGACAGAACCTACTTTGTTTGGTTTGATGTCTTTGCGTTCAATTGTGTTGGTGCACGCTTTGCGTGTGACAGTTTGAGAGTTTGGAGTGTTATGTCCGAGAAGCACGTTTACAGCTTCGGAAAGGACCACGCCGGTAACGATGTTACTGAGGTCGCTGGCGCATCCGTAGAAGAGGCAAAGTGGATTGTTGGTGGCAAGGGAGCAAACCTTGCAGAGATGTCTAAGATTGGCCTGCCTGTACCTCCAGGATTCTCAATTACTTGCCAAACTTGCGTTGCTTATTCCAACAATGGCAACGTCTGGCCAGAGGGCGTCACTGATGAGATTGACGCAGCTATGGCTACCCTTGAGGAGCGCATGGGCAAGAAGCTCGGCGATGCAGAAGATCCACTGCTTGTCTCCGTCCGTTCTGGTGCTCCATTCTCCATGCCTGGCATGATGGACACTGTTCTTAACCTTGGTCTTAACGATGAGTCCGTTCAGGGTCTCATTAAGCAGACTGGTAATGAGCGCTTTGCTTGGGACTCTTACCGTCGTTTTGTTCAGATGTTCTCCGGCGTTGTTATGGGTGTCTCTGGACAGCTCTTTGAGGACGCAATTGCTGCTAAGAAGGCCGAGAAGGGCGTTAAGCTTGATACAGAGCTGGACGCAAATGACCTTCGTGACCTTGTAACTTGGTTCAAGGGCATCTTTGCTGCTAACGTTGACGTTAAGGAGCACCCAGAGGTCTCCAAGAACGGCTACGCAGTCTTCCCAGCTGATCCTTACCTCCAGCTCCGCCTTGCTGAGCAGGCAGTCTTTGGTTCTTGGATGAACGACCGCGCAATCCTTTACCGCAAGCAGAACAAGATTCCTGATGAGCTTGGTACTGCAGTTAACGTTCAGGTCATGGTCTTTGGTAACAAGGGTGAGACTTCTGCAACTGGTGTTGCATTTACTCGTAACCCTGCAGACGGTACCAACGAGCGCTACGGTGACTTCCTGATCAACGCTCAGGGCGAGGACGTTGTTGCTGGTATTCGTAACACTGAGCCTATTGCAGACCTTGTTAAGGTTCCTGCACTCAAGGAGGCAGGCGAGGAGCTCTTCCACGTCTTCGAGATTCTTGAGGATCACTACGCAGACATGATGGACATCGAGTTCACCATTGAGAATGGTAAGCTCTGGATGCTTCAGACTCGTGTTGGTAAGCGTACCGCTCTCTCTGCGCTCAAGGTTGCAATTCAGATGTACGAAGAGGGTCGTATTACCAAGGAGCAGGCTGTTTCTCGTGTTGCTCCTGAGCAGCTCGACCAGCTTCTGCACCCACAGTTTGATCCTAACGCTGAGTATGAGACCATTGCTAAGGGTCTTAACGCTTCTCCTGGTGCAGCTGTTGGTGCTGCAGTCTTCTCTTCTGCAGACGCTGAGGCTTTTGCAGAGGCAGGTAAGCCTTGTATTCTTGTCCGCTGGGAGACCACTCCAGATGACCTTCACGGCATGGTTGCTGCAGAGGGCATCCTGACTTCCCACGGCGGCAAGACCAGCCACGCTGCTGTTATTGCTCGTGGTATGGGCGCTCCTTGCGTCTGCGGTGTTGATACACTCCGCATTGATGCTGCCAACAAGCGCTTCACCGTTGCTGATTCCGGCCTTGTTGTTAACGAGGGCGATGTTATCTCCATCGACGGTACCACCGGTGACGTTATCCTTGGTGCTGTTGAGCTTGTTCAGCCAGAGCTTTCTGGTGACCTCCAGACCATCCTTGCATGGGCAGACGAGGTCCGTCTTGACGAGTCTCGTGGTCGCGTCATTGGCGTACGTGCAAACGCTGATAACCCAGCAGACGCTCAGACTTCCGTTGATAACGGCGCTGAGGCAATCGGTCTTGACCGTACTGAGCACATGTTCCTTGGTGAGCGTAAGCACCTCATTCAGGACTTCATCCTTGCAGACTCTGAGGACGTTAAGCAGCTTGCTATTGAGCAGCTTGGCCGTGCTCAGAAGGGCGACTTCCTTGGTATGTTCAAGGTAATGGACGGCAAAGACGTTGTTGTCCGTCTTCTTGACCCACCACTGCATGAGTTCCTTGATTCCCCACGTGAGCTTGATGTTGAGATTGCTCATGATGAGGAGCAGGGTAAGGACGCCGCTGCAAAGCGTGCTCTTCTCGCTAAGTTTGATGCCTTCCAGGAGGCAAACCCAATGCTCGGCCTTCGTGGCTGCCGCCTTGGTCTTGTCTATCCAGAGCTCAACGTTATGCAGGTCCGCGCTATCGCAAGCGCAGCTGCAGAGCTCAAGCGCGTTGGTCTTGACCCTCGCCCAGAGATCATGGTTCCTCTGGTTGGCTTCGAAGAGGAGCTTATCCAGGTCCGTGAAGAGGTTGAGCAGACCATCAAGCAGGTTGCTGACGAGTACGGTGTTGAGCTCAACATCCCAGTTGGTACCATGATCGAGCTTCCACGCGCAGCTATCATGTCTGAGGAGATTGCTAAGCACGCAGACTTCTTCTCCTTCGGTACTAACGACCTCACCCAGACCTGCCTTGGCTTCTCTCGTGATGACGTTGAGTCCGCATTCATGCCTCTCTACCTTGAGCGCAAGATTGTTAAGACCAACCCATTTGCAACCCTTGATAAGGGCGTCGCAGAGCTTGTCCGTATGGGCGTTGAGGGTGGCCGTAAGGGTAATCCAAACCTCACCATTGGTGTCTGCGGTGAGACCGGTGGCGATCCAGAGTCCATCCACATGTACTACAACCTTGGTCTTGACTATGTCTCCTGCTCTCCATATCGCGTGCCAATCGCACGTCTTGCTGCAGCACAGGCTAAGATTCAGGCTAACGGTGGTCCACAGAAGATTGCTACCAAGTAGGTTTTCTTCTAGACACACTGCAACAAACTCTAGAGGGCGGCTTCGGTCGCCCTCTTTTGCTAGAGAGCAATAACCTGCTATTATGTGATAAAGATGCAGGTACAAGGAGGGTCTATGTTATCCATTCAACGAGAAGATCTTGAAGCTCGTGAGCATCAAATCTTATCTCCTGAGGCGGCTTTTTCTAATCAAAGTAAAGGTCGTGCGATTGCAGAGGAGCCTGACCAGTACCGTACGTGTTATCAGTGTGATAGAGACCGCATTCTGCATAGCAAGAGTTTTAGAAGACTTGCTCACAAGACACAGGTTTTTCTCGCCCCAGAAGGGGACCACTATAGAACCCGTCTTATCCATACGCTTGAGGTTTCTCAGATTGCGCGCTCAATTGCGCGCCCTCTTGGATTAAACGAAGACCTTACTGAGGCAATTGCGCTTGGACATGACTTGGGCCATACGCCGTTTGGTCATATTGGCGAGAAGGCGCTTTCGCACGCCATTAGCCTGTATAGGGGAATGGACCCCGATGCTCCAGAAAATGAGTATATTTTTGCCCATAATCAGCAGAGTGCCCGCATTGTTGAGTATCTGGAGAAAGACGGACAGGGCCTTAATCTTTCTCATGAGGTTATTGATGGAATTAGATGCCATTCAGGTAATCTACGTGCAGAAACAGCAGAAGGAAGAATTGTTGCCATATCGGACCGTATTGCCTATGTAACACACGATATTGATGATGCAAAACGAGCTGGCCTTCTTTCGGAGGAATATCTTCCAACTGAAGCTCGTGAAGTGTTGGGTAATAGCTCTCCTGAGCGTATTGAAAACATGGTTCACGATATTGTCTCTGAGAGCTCCCGCGTGGGGGACATTAGAATGACTGACTCCATGTGGGGTGCCATGATGACCATGAGAGCATTCCTGTTTGCTAATCTGTACGCATCAGGAGACGCAAAATACGAAGAACCCAAGGCATATGACCTCATCATTGAGCTGTTTGATTACTTTGTCAACCATTTAGATGAGGTTCCTGCAGAATATAAGTGTCATGACTTCGATCATCCAGAAATTCAAGTAGCAGATTACGTGTCTGGTATGACCGATAGATATGCAACCAGAGTGTTTGAAGATCTTCGCCTTCCTCGTTCCTGGGGTAAAAGAAGATATGTAAAGTAAGTTTTATCCAAACTAACCCTTGTACAGTGGAAAGTATTCACGTATACTTTCCGTCTGTGTGTTAACTATGTGTCGTTCGCAAGGGCGTCGGCACCTCTAGAGATGAGGAAACAATGGACTACATTCGCGCTATTGAGCGTCAGCAGATCCGCGAGGACATTCCTGAGGTCCGCGTTGGTGACAACGTAAAGGTTCACTATCGTATTGTCGAGGGTGACCGTACTCGTGAGCAGGTCTTCCAGGGTGACATCATTCGTCTTTCCGGCGAGGGTTCCCGTGAGACTTTTACCGTTCGTAAGATTAGCTTTGGCATTGGTGTTGAGCGTACTTTCCCACTTCACTCACCAAAGATTGCTAAGCTTGAGGTTCTTCGCCACGGTGTTGTTCACCGCGCTAAGCTCTACTTCCTGCGCGATCGTGTTGGTAAGGCTGCTCGTCTTCGCGAGAAGCGCTAATCAACTTCATATGCTCTTTAAAGCCGCCTCCGGGCGGCTTTTTTAGTACCATAGTTGTGTAGTTTGGAGAAAACATGGCTGATTCTGCTAAAGATATACTTGCTCGTTTAAGCGATGCCCCAGAGACTGAGGTATACGAACTCATAGCTCGTTATAGCGAGGACCCCCGTAAACAGGTTATCAAGGCTCTAGAATCAGCTAAAAAGCGCATTGAAAAAGAACATGCCGAGAAGACCCGTGTAGAAGAAATGTATCGCTTTCAGAAGGAGCTTTCTGGAGGCGGACTTGTTGTTGGTGTTGATGAGGTTGGTAGAGGCTCTGTAGCTGGTCCTTTAACGGTTTGTGCGGTATGTTTGCCTGAAGACCCGATCATCTATGGACTAAACGACTCCAAAAAATTAACCGCCACAAAGCGAGAGATTCTAGCGGCACAAATTCAAGAAATTGCCACAGCAATTGGAATTGCTCATATTGCGCCTCAAAGGATTGATGAAGTTGGTATGGCACAGTGTCTAAGAGACGCCATGCTACAAGCTGTCAAAAACACAGGTATTGAGCCTGACTGTGTCTTGATTGATGGAAATCCTATGCACATCCATCCTAAAGAGAAGACTCTTGTTAAGGGTGACGCACGTATTGCATCTATTGCTGCCGCCTCAATTGTGGCAAAGGTAACAAGAGATGCTCTTATGGTGGCCTATGACGAGGAGTACCCCGGCTATCACCTGGCAGAATGTAAAGGATATGCTTCTGCTGAACACATTGAAGCTATTGGTGAGATGGGACTTTCTCCCATACATCGTGCGTCGTTTTGTGGAAACTTTGTTAAGACGCAAAGACTGTTTTAATACATCCAATTTAAGGAATCAGATTAACTTTCAGACGCAAACATGGACCCGTTCATTCTAAGAGGATTGAACGGGCTTTTTCTATAGTCGCAAGCCCGTAATATCAAATTTTTTACTTTCGTCAGAATCATTACGCTGTTTAGACAGACAGCAGTCAAGTTAGTGTCAAAGTGCTCCTGCAAACTGAACTCTCCCACAACGAAAGGAGAGTTATGAGCAAGAAAGACACAAGCAAGTATTCAGGTTCTTTGCCTAATGAGGTAGAGGAGAAACCCTCACCACAGGAGGAGCCAAAAGATCAGGACAAGGTTTCTGAAGAGGATGACGCACAAGAGGGAAGAATTCCGCTAGAAGAGATGTCTTCTCGCCAAATTGGCGAGAAAGGCGAGGAGATTGCTGCAAAATACCTCATCAAAAGAGGCTACAAAATTATCCAAACTAACTGGACGTGTCAGATTGGTGAGGTTGATATTGTTGCTCAAGATGGCGATAACGTTGTGCTTGTTGAGGTAAAGACAAGACGCATCCTAAACAAAGATGACAGCATCATGCCTGAGCTTGCGGTAAATAAAGCAAAGCAGGAAAAATACAGGACGCTTGCGCTTATGTACGCAGCACTTCATCCAGCGCTCACCTCAATTAGATTTGATGTTGTTGCCATTAATTTGGTAGCTCCAAGTACGGCAAGCTTGAGGCATCTAATTGGAGCTTTTAGCTGGGATGAGCAATGAACCAAGCAACCATTTGCGTTCATACAGCAACTCTAAGAGGGATCGAAGCAATTCCTGTAGACGTTGAAGTGGGCATTTCAGGTGGCATACCAGGAATTACTATCGTGGGTATGCCCGACAGTTCCATTATGGAATCTCGCTCTCGTGTGAGATGCTCACTAAAAGCTGCTGGTTTTACCATCCCTCGATTGTTGGTGACAATCAATTTGACGCCTGCGGATATAAAGAAGACAGGTACTGGATTTGATTTGCCTATAGCCGTTGCCATTCTTGCAGCTACAGGACAAATTCCTCAAGAGATTGTGCACAACAGGTTATTTGTTGGAGAGCTTTCATTAAACGGCAAGATTTCTTCAGTTAGAGGTATGGCAGCGTATGCAATGCTTGCTAAGAAACTAGGAATGAAACTGATCTCCTCTTCAGATTGCAATTTGTTTGGTTCTGACTGGAGTCACGTCATAGGAATTCAATCATTGCTCAATTTGAGTTTAAGAGATCAATCATTCTGTAAGCCATTGGTTCAGCGTAAGCATACTTTTGAAACAACAATGCTCAGCGAGAATTTAGACTTTGAAGAGGTAATTGACCAGGAATTAGTCAAGCGAGCTATCGTAATTGCAGCCACAGGAAACCTGGGGATGCTCATGATTGGCCCGCCTGGTGCAGGTAAAACCATGCTTGCTAAAAGAATTCCAACTATCCTCCCAGAGCTCTCTAAAGAAGAGCGCGATGAGGTATTGCTCATACATTCTGTAGCGGGGTGTGAAACAGATTCTATTCAAGCAGGTGTACGCCCCTTTAGGTCTCCTCATCATTCAGCTTCTGTAGCAGGCATGATTGGAGGTGGCAGACCTGTCATCCCAGGAGAAATTTCTCTTGCCCATAAAGGCGTGCTTTTTTTAGATGAGCTGCCCGAGTTTGCTTCTAATACGCTGCAGGTTTTACGTCAGCCTATTGAAGATGGATACGTTCGTCTTGCGCGAGTGGATGGCATCTATAAGTTTCCTTCTCAGTTCCAGCTCATCGCTGCAGCTAATCCCTGTCCCTGCGGATACTTTGGAGATAAAACTCACGCCTGTAAGTGCTCTCCAGGAAAGATTTCTACGTATCAATCAAAAATTGGAGGTCCTTTAATGGATCGAATAGATATTGTGTGTGATGTGGCCCGACCTTCTTCTGATCGAGTAATTCAAGGTGAGCTAGGACTCACTTCAGCAGGTATGCGCTCACTTGTTGTTTCTGGCAGAGACTTTGCTTCTTGGCGAGAAACCCGTGGAGTAGATGGCACTTCTCGCCAAAAGTACGTGGAGAGCTTTGATGAATCAGCATTGCAGCTGCTTCATAGATTTGCTCGTGGACTTCATTTAGGAGGTAGAGCAATAACGCGTACCTGCAGGGTTGCAAGGACTATCGCAGATATTGCTCATCATGAAAAAGTGACAAAAGACGACGTATCTGAGGCAGTTGCCTATAGGTCTCGTTCTTTGGAGTAGCAATGGAGAGATGGGAGATTTCATCAGAAGATGAGGACTATCCAAAAGAATTACTACTGCTCAATCATCCGCCTGAAATTATCTATGGAATGGGGGATAGGAGCGTTTTGCAGCAACCTTGTATGTCTGTAATTGGGGCTCGTAGGGCCACCCCATACGGCATGGCAATTGCAGAAATGGCTGGCAGATGCGCCGCTGATAACAATATTGTGGTGGTATCTGGCGGAGCTCTTGGCTGCGATTATAGGGCGGGTATGGCTTCTCTTAATGCTGGTGGAAAGACTGTTGTAGTGGCAGGCTGTGGTGCAGATGTGACATATCCAACTACCTCTTCAGAGCTTTTTGAAGCAGCACGAGAAGGAAGGGGAGCAGTCATTTCTCTAGACAGGTGGGGAACGCCTCCTAGACGCTATGCCTTTCCTAGAAGAAATGCGGTTATTGCAGCATTAGGTAAAGTGCTCTTGGTAACGGAAGCAGGGCTTTGTTCAGGCACCATGAGCACTGCTGAGTTTGCCAACTCTCTTGGTAAAACTATTTATGCAATACCCGGATCTATCTTTTCTCCTGCTTCTGCTGGTACGAATAGACTCATCTCTGAAGGTGCTCAAATTATTCCTGATGAGACATCGTTGGGTATTGCAATCTCTTTAGATTTTGATTGCCTAGTTCAGGAACAATTGAAGCAAGATAAGAAGTTGACACCACTTTTATCTGCACTTATTGCTTCTCCTTCAAGACCCGAAGAACTTGCATGGAGGTTATCAGAAAACGTACTTACCGTGTTAAATTCTCTTACTGATTATGAAGCTCGTGGAATGGTAAAAAGATTACCGGACGGAAGGTATACTCCTTCTAAAGAGTTTTATTTGGATTCGTAGTGTGTGATAGGTGAACAATGACACAAAAAGTTACTGTAGTTGGCGCTGGTTTAGCTGGAAGCGAATGTGCTTTACAGCTTGCTTCACGTGGTATTTCTGTAGAGCTCATTGAGCAGCGCCCTGTTGTTTCTTCTCCAGCACACCATACAGATATGTTTGCTGAGCTGGTCTGTTCCAACTCTCTAAAGTCCACTAAGGAAGATTCTGCAGCTGGAATTTTAAAGTCTGAGCTTAAAAAGATGGGTAGCTTTCTGCTTCGTATTGCAGAAGAAAACTCTGTTCCCGCAGGCGGCGCGCTTGCGGTAAATAGGGAAGAGTTTTCAAAAGCAGTAACTGAGCAGATTAGAAATCATCCAAACATTTCGGTAACTCATGCAGAGGTCACGGAGTTATCTGATGAGCCAACAGTTATTGCTGCAGGACCGCTGTGCTCAGATAGCTTGTACGAAGCAATTTCTAAGCGTGTTGGAACTAACAGAATGTCGTTTTTTGATGCAGCAGCACCTATTGTGTCTTATGAATCAATTGACCATTCAATTGCATTCTCTCAATCTCGTTATGAGGATTTAGGAATTGGCGATTACCTTAATTGCCCTATGAATAAAGAGGAATACGACACGTTTGTAGAGGAGTTACTCGCAGCTAAGCGTGTTATTGGTCACGATTTTGAGCAATCCGATTTATTCCAGGCATGTCAGCCTATTGAGGAGGTTGCAAGAACAGGACATGATTCCATTAGATTTGGCGCTTTGAAGCCAGTTGGACTTATTGACCCCAGAACGGGTAAACGCCCCTGGGCAGCAGTTCAGCTTCGTGCAGAAAATGCAGCTAAGACAGCATTTAATCTGGTTGGTTTTCAGACAAATCTTACCTGGGGAGAGCAAAAACGCGTATTTACCCTCATCCCAGGATTGGAAAACGCTGAGTTTGTTCGCTACGGCGTCATGCACAGAAATTCTTTTGTTGATTCTCCTCATGCGCTTGATAGGTCATTTGGAATTCCTGGCATTTCTACTATTCTCGCAGGTCAAATTACAGGTACAGAAGGCTATGTTGAGGCGATTGCCTCAGGTTTGCTTGCAGCACTAAACATGTATGCACGCTTGATAGGCAAAGAGGAAGTCGAGCTTCCTTTAACAACCTCGTTTGGCTCTCTTGTGGGATATGCAACAAATCCAAATACCAAAGATTACCAGCCCATGCATGTTAATTTTGGAATTTTTGAGCCATTGGACGAGCACATTAAAAGAAAAGACGAGCGCCGTCAGAAGATGGCGGAGCGCGCTCATAAAGATTTTGATGACTATATCGCTTCTCGTCCGGAACTCTTTGGTTGCGTAAAGCGTGATTAATGTGGGCATTTGTAAAGTGCAGGAAAGTCACGTTGAACAATTTATTGAGTATTTAAGCAAGGTCAGGAATCTTTCTGAGAATACTTTAAGGTCATATCAAACTGATCTTTTAGCATTTGAGCAGTGGTGCAGTAGGGAAGGCGTTGAGGTAACTAAGGTTGATCACAGAAACCTTCGCTTATATTTGGCTTACCTCAAACAAGCTCAATATTCAGCTAAAACGCTTAATAGACACTTGTCTGCATTACGTGGTTTCTACAAGTGGATACAGCGAGAAAAACTGATTGCAACTGATCCCGCTCTTGCACTTAGTAATCCTCGAGCGCCACGCAATCTTCCACATACCATGACTGATTCCGATGTAAATAGGCTTTTAGAATCATGTGATATTTCAACTGCGGTAGGTCTTAGAGATAGAGCATTTCTTGAGTTTTTGTATGCAACAGGAGCTCGTATTTCTGAGGTGGCATCTCTCAAGCTTGAACAGGTTGATTTGCAAAATGGAACAGTGCGTCTCTTTGGTAAAGGCTCTAAAGAGCGAATTGTTCCTCTCTATGAGTCAGCTATCGAGTGGCTTAAAAAGTACCTTAGGTTTTCTCGTCCTACGCTTTTGCTGAAAGATAAAGCAGGGTGTGCACATTCGGCTCTTTTTATTTCCGTAAGAGGAAATAATATGAGCGCGGATTCTTTGCGCAAGGTTTTTTCGTCGTATCTAACGGCTGCAGGACTGGATGGCTCACTTTCTCCACATGCAATGAGGCACACGTATGCTACGGAGCTTCTTGGTGGTGGAGCAGACTTGCGTATTGTCCAGGAACTTTTAGGCCATGAGTCACTCTCAACTACGCAGGTGTATACGCATTTGTCAGTTGATAGGCTTAAAGAAGCGGCAAAGGCAGCTCATCCAAGATCAAAATAAACCGTGCTTTGTTGCGGAAGATCTTGCACTTGGAAGCTGGATGGATTGACGCAGTATTTGTAGAGGTTATGGTCTAAATTCTTTATAGACGTAGCCCTTGTTTTCCTGCTATACTTTCAAAAGTTGTGTAGAAGCACAACATGCTGTTACCAAACAGCACAAAATCGCACGTACGACTACTTGTTTGCCGTGGTGCCTAACGCTAAGCCAGGTGTTGGGTGGTTTTAACAAGGCTTGAACTCGTACGGAGGAACAACCAATGGAGGTAAAAATGGCTGCAAAGATTACTATTCAGACTCTTCTGGATGCTGGTTGCCACTATGGTCACCAGACTCGTCGTTGGAACCCTAAGATGAAGCCATACATCTTTGGTGAGCGCAACGGCATTTACATTCTTGACCTTAAGCAGACCATGCTTGGCGCAGACGCTGCTTACACTTTCCTGAAGAATGTTGCATCTAAGGGTGGCCGTGTTCTCTTCGTCGGCACCAAGAAGCAGGCTCAGGAGCCAATCGCTACTGAGGCAGCTCGTGCAAACATGCCTTACATCAACCAGCGTTGGCTCGGCGGTATGCTCACCAACTTTGTCACCATGCGTTCCCGTATCAAGCGCCTTGAGGAGCTTGAGGCAATGGTAGAGGATGGCCGTATGGCAACTCTTCCTAAGAAGGAGCAGGCTCTTAAGAACAAGGAGCTTCTGAAGCTTCAGCTTAACCTCGGTGGCGTCCGTGATATGACTTCTCTTCCACAGGCTCTCTTTGTTGTTGATTCCAAGCGTGAAGAGAACGCAATCCGTGAGGCAAACCGTCTTCACATTCCAGTTGTCTCCCTGCTTGACACCAACTCTGATCCAGATGTTGTTGATTACGGCATTCCTGCAAATGACGATGCTATTCGTTCCATTTCTCTTATGTGCCAGCTTGCTGCAGACGCAATTCTTGCAGGTAGCGGCAAGGAGCAGATTTCTGCTGAAGAGATGGGCGCTGAGTCCGAGACCCCAGCTGCTGAGTAACTCTTAGCAACGGGTCAAATAATTTAGTTATTCAGTAGATTTTTGGGAGGAAAACATGGCAGAGATTACCGCAGCACTTGTTAAGCAGCTTCGTGATATGACCAGCTCTCCTATGATGGAGTGCAAGAAGGCACTCGTCGAGGCTGAGGGCGATATTGAAAAGGCAGTAGACATTCTTCGTACTATGGGCGTTGCTAAGGCAGTTAAGCGTGCTGGTCGTGACACCAACGAGGGTACCATTGCTACCTTCATCAGCCCAGATGGTAAGACTGGCGCAATTCTTGAGCTTTCCTGCGAGACTGACTTTGTTGGTACTAACCCACAGTTCACCGGCTTTGCTGGCGATCTTGCTTCAGTTGTCGTTGAGAGCAACCCAGCTGACGTTGAGGAGCTCAAGGCTGCTAAGCTTGGCGACGAGACCGTTGACGAGGCAATCACCGATAAGATCCACAACATCGGCGAGAACATGCGTGTTCTTCGTTTCCAGCGTGTTGAGGCTGCAAACGGCGCACTTGCTAGCTACATCCACCTTGGTGGCAAGCTTGCTGACATCGTTACCTTTGAGTTCAACAAGCCAGAGACCGCTGAGTCTCAGGACTTCAAGAACTTTGCACACGACGTTGCAATGCAGGTAGCTGCAGCTGCTCCAGTTGCTGCTCGCCGTGAGGATGTTCCACAGGACATCGTTGATCACGAGCTCTCCATTTACAAGGCACAGGCAGCTGAGTCCGGCAAGCCTGAGGCTATTCAGGAGAAGATGGCTTATGGTCGTCTCGAGAAGTACTACAAGGAGTACGTCCTTACTGAGCAGGCATTTGTTAAGGACCCAGATATGACCATTTCTGAGTACGCAAAGCTGCTCTCCAAGAAGGTTGACGACGAGGTTAAGATTGTCAGCTTCGTACGTTTTGCTTTTGGTGAAGAGTAAGATTTTTTACTTCAATTATTTTGAGCCGGTTGACTTCAACCGGCTCTTTTTTTAACGCGATTCCTGCAAAACTTACGGTGTCGTTTGTTAAAATTATTACAACTATGGCAAACGGAGAGAGCGAGGAAGCTTTGTCTTCAGCTAAATACAAAAGAGTACTTTTAAAGCTTTCTGGTGAAGCATTGATGGGTGAGCAATCCTTTGGTATTGACCCTTCAATCCCAGAAATGCTTGCTAAAGAAATTAAGCCTGTTTGGGAGTCTGGCGTTCAGGTTGCCATTGTTGTTGGTGGCGGAAACATCTTCAGAGGCGTTTCTCAGGCAGCAGCTGGTATGGATCGTGCCCAGGGAGACAACATGGGCATGCTTGCAACCGTAATTAACGCTCTCTCGCTTCAGGATTGTTTTGAGCGAAACGGCATGGATTGCCGTGTTATGAGTGCAATTTCTATGGCTCAGGTTGCAGAGCCTTATATTCGTCGTCGTGCTATTAGGCACCTTGAGAAGGGCCGTATTGTTATCTTTGCGGCAGGTACTGGTAACCCTTACTTCACCACTGATACTGCTGCAGCTCTTCGTGCTTGCGAGATTGGTGCTGAGGCATTGATGAAGGCAACAAAGGTAGATGGCATTTACGACTGTGACCCTGTTACTCATGCAGATGCAGTTAAGTATGACACCGTCACTTACAAAGATGTTCTCGCCAAAGAACTTAAGGTTATGGACGCTGCAGCAATCGCGCTGTGCAAAGACAATAAGATGCCAATTCTTGTATTTGACATGCAGTCTGAAGGCGTTTTCATGAAGGCAATTTCCGGAGAAGAAGTCGGTACTACTGTCGTTGAGGAGGACTAATGAGCGTTCATTCTGATAAAGCTAAGCAGTCTATGGAGAAGTGCATCGAGGCGCTTAAGAATAACTTTGGTCGTGTTCGTACTGGTCGCGCAAATCCACATGCGCTTGATCACATCAAGGTAGACTACTATGGCCAGCCAACCCCAATTTCTCAGCTTGCAGCTATCAAGGTTCCTGAGGCATCTATGCTGCTTGTTGAGCCATGGGATAAGACTGCTCTAAAGAGTATCGAGAAGGCCATTGAGACTTCTGACCTTGGTATTACTCCATCTAATGATGGCTCTGCTATCAGGCTTCCTTTCCCAATGCCAACCGAGGAGCGCCGTCGTGAGCTTGCTAAAGAGTGCTCTCAGATTGCTGAGGAGGCTCGTGTAGCTGTTCGTAACGTCCGTCGTGACGTTAATGGCAAGATTGAGCGCGATGAGGAGCTATCTGAGGACGATCAGAAGCGCGAGAAGAACGGTATTCAGAAGCTGACTGATACCTATATTGCACAGATTGAGTCTCTTCTTAAGACCAAGACTTCAGAAATCATGGAGATTTAAGTGCAGTTTGATACAGACAAGCTCGTCCAGTATTTCTCTGACGCACCAGAAGATATCAGTCTTTCTGATATCAATTTAGAAAGTATTCCGTCTCACGTTTCCATCATTATGGATGGAAACGGTAGATGGGCTACGGCTCGCGGACTTGACAGAACCGAAGGCCATAAGGCCGGTGTTCTTTCTTTACGCGAGGCTGTTACTACAAGTGTGCGCCTTGGATTGGACGTTTTGTCAGTTTATGCGTTCTCCACAGAAAACTGGAAACGTCCTCAGCGTGAGGTTGACTTGCTCATGCGTCTGTTTGCAGAGACGCTTCTTAAAGAGCTCCCACTGTTCCACCAAGAAAACGTTAAGCTGCGTTTCTTTGGTGACCTTGAGGCTTTGCCTGAGAAGACCCGTAAGACCTTCCAGCGCGGACTTGATGAGACTGCGCAAAACACTGGTATGACGTTTGCACTGGCTGTTAATTATGGCTCTCGTGCAGAGCTAACCAGGGCAGCTGTTCTTCTCGCTAATCAAATTGCTGAGGGCGCCGTGTCCGCTGACTCGGTGACTCCAGCAGATTTTGAGAAGAACCTCTATACGGCAGGTCTTCCTGATCCAGACCTGTTGATTCGTACGTCAGGAGAGCTGAGGCTTTCTAACTATTTGCTATGGCAGCTGGCTTACTCGGAGCTGTATGTCAC
>JABZHD010000070.1 GCA_015259045.1 Atopobium sp.
GTTATGATGTGTGGTACGTCTACTCGCAGACTGAAAGGGAACAAAGATGGCAATCACACCAGCAGACATCGAGCAGCAGACATTCTCTCCTGCTGAGACCGGCTACAATCCAGAGGAAGTTGACGCATTTCTTGAGCAGCTCTCTTCTGAGGTTGATGCAATGCTTCAAAAGATCGCTGACCTCAAGGGCCGTCTGACCAGCACTGAGCAGCAGCTTGCTGCAGCACAGGCTCAGGTTGCAAACCTTGAGGAGAACGCAAGCGTTCCTTCTGTTGAGGAGACAAACGCAGCTGCTATCGCTGCATCCGAGCACCAGATTTCTCAGGTCCTCATTGTTGCTCAGCAGAGCGCAGATAAGCTTGTTGCAGACGCTCGTGCAAACGCAGAGCGTATTCGTAACGAGGCAGACCAGAAGGCTCGTGAGGTTATCCGTCAGGCTCTTGCAGAGAAGCAGACTGAGCTTGATGAGATTGATCGCCTCAAGCAGTCCCGTGAGGACTTCCGCGCTGAGTACCGTAAGCTTCTCCAGCACTTCCTGGATGACGCGGACTCTGTCTTCCCAGAGACTGTTCTTACCAACAATGCTCCAACTGGTTCCCAGAATGCTGCTCAGCCTGCAGCTCAGCAGACTCAGATTTCTGCACCTGCACCTGCAGCTGGTGACTTCAACGACCTTGACTAAGTCTTAGGTCATTACCTTTCTACTGATAAGCGCTCAGCTCTGCTGGGCGCTTTTTTGTTATCAGTCGTCTTAAGCGGCAGCTTTATAACCCAGAAGTAAGCTCTTTGCGAAATGTTTGCTTTTGTTCTATATGATGCACATCCTTTCTGTTTTCTCGCCCCTGATAGCGAATAGGTACGCCTTGGCTACGCGCAGCTTCTGCATTTGTGCTTGCAGTGAGTTCAGGGAGCCCTTGCCATACGCGTTTTGGCATCCAATGGGCGCGCAAGTCATATCCTCTTTCTGCAGGCCCGCGACCCTCTAGACCAACTCCCTCGTAGAAGCGCCTCCACATGGCTTGCACGTATTTCTCATCAGTCGCAAGGTCTGTTCTAGAGAGCAGTTCTTCCAAAGAGGCATCGTCCAGCTGAATTGTTCCAAAGGTCTTCATTTCTGGTGAATAAAAACTGACTATATGATGAGCTGGATCAACAATAAAAAACCGCTCTGTACTCATCCGTTTGACAAAGTAATTGCAAGTTAGTGGCACTACGTTTGCATTAGGTTGAAATACAGACATAAAAGAGCCATCTGACATGCGAGAAAACCGCACAAATTGCCGCGTATGCTCTCGTTCAGTTTCTACCTGCCTAGCCAGTGCATTAAACTCTGCCACGGTTGGGTCTGCAATATCTTCAAGGGCTCCTACACCATAGGAGAATGCAAGACGAATGTATCGATGCACAATCTCCGGCATAGTATGAGCATCTGAAGCACATGCCAAAACAATGCGACGCGTTATTTCTCTTGTGCCTACTTTCTTCTCTAGTCCAGTTAGAACTCGTTTAGCCAAGGCTACTACTGAGTCATCAGAAGGGTCTGGTCCACAGAGAACATGCTCCCCAAGGCTAGGCTGACAAAAGTTTTCTCTAACAAGACGTACGTGTGCCGGGTTAGCATGTGAGAGATAAGTGAGTCCTACAGCCCCTACAACGCCTTCTAAGCTTGGATTACAGGAGATAACAACCTTCTGAGGCTTGGAGAGTCTTGTAAGCCTCTGAACAAGCGAGACAAGCTCTACGCTCTGATCAGAAGAGCCTGAGTTGAGAGGACTCAATACGGCGTCTTGTTTTGTTGTACGAACTTGCTTTGGCATCAGCAATTACCCTCTGTTTAATCAGTTCTTGGTCAAGTGGAGCTGAGGCATCCCTTACGCCACAGCAGGTGAGAAAGTGATGAGATCGTTTGAGCTGTATTCCCAGCCGTTTAAGATCATCAAAGGTGAGGCGAGACCGTCTTCTTGCAGCAATAATTCTTCGTGCGCCGGTAGGGCCAATACCGGGCACTCGTAAAAGTATTTCTAGTGGTGCATCCATAATCTCTACAGGAAATTGATTAAGATGTGCCAGCGCCCATCCAAGCTTTGGATCAATTTCTAAATCAAGCCAAGGTGCTTCTGGAGAAACAAGCTCATCAGGAGAAAACGCATAGTAGCGCATAAGCCAATCAGCCTGGTAAAGACGATGTTCTCTACGCAGGGGAACAGGAGTGTCCAACTCTGGAAGACGATGGTCTTCTATAACAGGAATATAGGCAGAGAAGAATACTCGTTTCAATTCAAATTGTTGATAAAGCGCTTGCGATAAGTGCAATATTTGATTGTCTGATTCTGGAGAAGCTCCAATGATAATTTGCGTTGATTGTCCAGCAGGCGAGAAGGACCTCTTGCCTGAAGACACCCTTGATGAGCGCATAAAGGTATTCTTCAAGCAGTTTGAACGAAGAGCTAAACCTTCTTTTATAATCTGCTTCTGAGTAGGAATAACAATGCCCTTAGATTTTCCAGCAGACTTCACAATGCCCTTTGATGCATTTTTAGCTTCAAGCAATTGCCTTTCTTCAGAGACGCGTAGGCGGTGAATGAAAGACATGGGTTTAGTAACCGTTTCAGCGTTTTTGTGAGGACAAAGTTTAGTAAGTGAGGTTGAGCTAGGTAATTCCAGATTGACGGAGAGCCTATCTGCCAACCGACCAATAGTGTCAATAAGATCTGGATCTGTTCCGGGAATTACTTTTGCATGAACATAGCCGTTAAACAGCAACTCATTCCTAAGGTAGGAGAGGCATTCAATCATGAGTTCTGTGGTGTGGTCTGGCGATCCTATAACACCTGAAGAAAGAAAGAGCCCCTCTATGTAATTTCTTTTATAGAAATCTACGGTAAGCTCTGCTAATTCCTGTGGTGTAAAGGTAGCCCGCTTGGTTTGTGCAGAAGATCTATTGACGCAGTAAGCACAGTCATAACAACAAGCATTAGAAAGTAAAACTTTTAGCAGCGTAATGCAGCGACCATCAGGGGTAAATGAGTGGCAACAGCCGGCCGCTGAGGCCATTCCTACCTTTCCTGCCTGCGGATCTCTGTCTACACCAGAAGAAGTGCACGCCGCGTCAAATTTGGCTGCATCTGCAAGTATGGTGAGTTTATCAAGAGTATCCATGGCAGCAACTTTCTACTTGAAAATAGAACGTCTGTTCGTATACTTAGACTATCACGAATGGGGAAGAAGTAAAGAAAAATCTAGAACAAATGTTTGTCATTTTAAAACCGCAGAAGGGATGTGAATGACGTGTGAAGGATGTATACTTTTCCCATCAGCAACTGCGGAAGGAATGGCCATGAGCATACAGAAAAACGGCTCTTCACCATGCCTTTCTCGTCCTGTGAATTTACAGATTCCCACGTATGCCTTACGTGCATTAGAAATTCTTGAAGATGCTGGATTTGAGGCGTGGATTGTAGGTGGCTGGGTACGAGACGCCCTACGCGGCTCATTTGCCCATGATATTGACATCACAACATCGGCAACGTGGCAGCAGAGCAAAGCGACTTTTGTAGCCGTAGGTATTCCTGTGCATGAAACAGGTATTGCATATGGAACCGTTACTGCTGTTGTCGAGAAGCACCCTATTGAGGTCACAACGTATCGCTGTGATGGAGAATATCTGGATGGTCGTCGTCCTGATTCTGTGCAGTTTGTCTCTCGTATAGAGGAAGATCTTGCTCGTAGAGACTTCACTATTAATGCAATGGCATATCACCCAAAAAGGGGATTGCTTGATCTTTATTGCGGTCAAGAAGATTTATCTGCACGTGTAATTCGCGCTGTTGGGGAGCCTAAGGTTCGCTTTACAGAGGATGCTCTTCGCATGCTGCGTGCCTTGCGGTTTGCATGCAGACTCTCGTTTTCAATTGAGGAGAAAACACATCAGGCACTTACTGAGTGTGCGCTGCTACTCTCTCAGGTTGCATCTGAGCGCATTGGCTCGGAAGTGGCTCAAATTGTTGAGGCTGGCCATATTGCCCATGCTATCAAGCTGGGATTTCCTGTTCTAGCGATAGCAATTCCAGAGCTCTTGCCACTTCAAAACTTTGATCAAAGAAGTCCGTATCATGCTTATGACGTGCTGGAGCATACAGCTCGGGTATGCTCTGCAACAGAGGCTCTTACAGCAGGGTGTGCTACTCCCGCTCTTAGGTGGGCTGCTCTTCTACATGATATTTCAAAGCCAGAAATGTTTAGCGTAGATGCAGATGGTAGAGGTCATTTTTACGGTCATCCAGAAAAAGGTGCAATCGTAGCAAAAGCCTTGCTTAAACGCTTGGCTCTATCACAGCATTTGAGTAATGAAGTTTGCGCTCTTGTGGCATTGCATGACTATGATGTGGACGTTACAACCTCGTCGCTTAGGCATATGGTTGCCCTGTTAGCCGAGGCAAGTAAATCGGACGGCATTGCTCTTGCGTATGACCTTTTGACGTTAAAGCAGGCAGATGCTCTGGCAAAGGCAAATCCTTATCGTAGCTATGCGGTAACGCTTGAGGCTATGAGGACCCTTCTCCTACATGAGGCAAAACGGGGAATTGCTCAGCGTCCACAAGAGCTGTGCGTTTCGGGTGCAGAAATTATGGAAGTGCTCTCGCTTCAGCCAGGACCTGCTGTGGGCGTGTACCAACGTAAGCTTTTTGAGCTTTATTTAGCAGGTCAAGTGGAGAATAGAAAAGAAGATCTTCTCGCTATTCTTGCTCAGGGTAATTGGTAAAAATAATAAAGAGTGCCAGATTTAATCAATAAAAAAGTAAGGGCTTTGTATTTTTATAGGTTCGGTAAAACGGTATAGTAGGCATAAAAAATTATCAGAGAGGCGTCATTTTATATGACGGATAGTGTCGTATGGGGGAGTTCATGGGCGAGAAGCGCGATTATATTACGTTAGAAGTCATACACCATAATGCTTATGAACAACAGCCTGCAGAAGAACCTGAAGCTCCAGCGCCTTCCATTTCTCATATTCGTGCCGAAGCTCGTACTAAGAAAAGCGCAGCTACACGTAAGCGTATTATGCACGAGACAACTAAGCTCATGCTTGCTCGTGGAAATACCAACTTCAAAATGAGTGAGATTTCTGATAGAGCTCGTCTTTCAAAGGGCGCGCTATATTACTACTTTTCTGATAGAGAGGCCCTTTTGCAGGCAATCTTTGACGAGAGTGTTGATGAGCTTGCAAAAGATATTGCGCATACCATTGGTAATAAACCCGCCTCAAAAGAGACGCTTCATGCAATCATCGCTCAACTTGCTGCTCATATTTTGCCTGACTCACCTTTGGTTTTGGCTTTAATTAACAAGCTTGCAAGCTCTGAGCAGGCACTTATTACCAACATTGAGGGCCCACTTTCTCGCGTGGTTGTTCTCCTTGCTAACCAGCTTGAGATGGGAAAATTGCAAGGCTTTATTCGCCAGGGTGTTGATTCAAGACTTGCTGCCTGTTCTATTACGGGTGCATTGGTTCTCTCGGCCATTGGCCTGATGGGAGAGCGTCGCGGTGTGGAGGGTTCTGATGAGCTTGCACAGAATCTGCTAGATATGACACTTGCTGGTATTGGAATAGACGAATAATAGACGAGTAATCAAACGCGTTTTTGCATAATGCCAGTTTAACTATGCAATTTAAAGAGCGCCCTTGTGATGTGACCCCCAAAAGTTAGACTTTTTTAGCGTAGCAGTTTATATAGCTGCTACGCTATTTTTATGCAGCCAAGAGTCTAAGCCTGTATTGTACTGGACTTAGCCATCCTAGTTTTTCTTTAATTCTTTGTTCGTTGTAATACTTTATGTATCGTTCGATTTCTGACTTTAGCTCATCGTAGCTATAGTAAACAACGCCATAATAGATCTCTTGTTTAAGCAATCCAAAGAAGTTCTCCATAACGGAGTTATCATGGCAGTTTCCCTTACGAGACATACTTTGGAAGATTCTTTCTTCCTTAAGACGATGAGAGTATGCTTTCATTTGATAAGCCCAGCCTTGATCCGAATGGAAAGTTCTTCTGTATTTGCAATCGGATGTTATTGCAATAGCCTGTCCCAATGCATCCATAACATTTTTTGCTGAAGGGTGTCTGTCAATTCCATAGCTTATAATTTCACCATTACAC
>JABZHD010000071.1 GCA_015259045.1 Atopobium sp.
TCCTACAGCAACCTCAGAAAGCGCATCAAAGATATTGAGAAGCTGAGGAGCCTCAGACTCTGGCACAAAGGAGTGAATCGCGTAGGCGTTATCCCAGAAGATTCTAAAGTCAGGAGCTGCAGGTTTAAGATTTGCAAACGCACGGACTACCTCATCTGAATAAGTAATACCAGTTGGGTTAGCAAAACGTGGCACACACCAAATTCCCTTAACAGAGCTGTCGTTTTCAACAAGCTCCTTGACCACGTCCATATTGGGACCGTCTTCGGTCATAGGTACGGCAACGTTTTCAAGTCCGTAATGCTGTGTAATAGCAAAATGGCGGTCATAGCCGGGAGCAGGGCACAGGAACTTGAGCGTGGTACCCTGAGCCTTTGCAGCTGCCATCTGCTCTGCCCAAGAAGGCTGACCAGCAAGACCATGGGTAACGGCATGAGAAATAATGTCGTGCATAAGGTTAAGGCTAGAAGAGCCATTTACGATGACCTGATCAGCAGGTACGCCTGTGAGCTCTGCGGCAAAGGCTCGCGCAGAAGGAAGACCCCAAGGGTCTCCGTAGTTGTCTGCAAAAGAGCCGCCGTCAGTCAGGTCAGAACTGGAGTTCAGCTCATCAAGCATAGGCTTAGACAGCGCCGTCTGCGCAGAGCTTGGCTTTCCGCGAGCCATATCAAGCTTGAGGTTTTTCTCGCCAAGTGCACGAGCTTCTTGTCCAATAAGCTCAAGAGCCTGGTTAAGCTCAGCATCGCTCATCTTCTGATAAGCGTTTTGCTCAGAGGTTGATTTTGGCTGGAACAGCTCGCGAGAAACTAGCTCAAACATGACACTCCCCTTTTCGGTCTCTGCGTGATACAAAGTATAGGTGATTTGAAAATCGACGCGACAAGGAGAATCATGGCAAATTCCGCACAGCCTGGCATGCGCTCGGAGGCATATGGCGAGCTCCAGCACCTTGTTGACAACCTTTATAAGCGCAAACCTTCGGGCACGGTCACTAAGGTTGACGTGCTGATTCAAGCCGAAGTAGATGATCTTGAAGAAGATTTGCAAGAAGTCATTGAGCTGATTCCGTCGGGCACCTATGTCCGCGCTCGTCTCTGCGATCAGATTAACTCAATTGTTACGGCGCATGGTTGGGGCTTTACCTACGGCACCGTTGAATAACCAAAGCTTATCGATTAGTACGTCTCATTAAATTTTATTTTTACTCGCCGTCTTTCCGCACGCTGTTCTTGCGATGCTTATAGAACTCTGAAACGTGCACAAAGAGAAGTCCCAAGATTGCTGAAGCAAACGATGCGGCGAGAACAGCTACTTTAGCAGCAAGAATCTCCCCTGCGTCTGAGAAGGCAAGATTAGAGATAAGAATTGACATGGTAAAGCCTAGGCCACCCATAAGACCTACGGCAGTAATCTGTATCCAGTCAACTTTTGCAGGAAGCTTGCAAATCTTACATTTGACCAGCAACAACGTTACAAAAATAATTCCCAGTGGCTTGCCCAGGACGGCACCAAAGAAAACGCCATGTGCAATAGAGCTGCTCAATAGAGCGCCAAAATCTGCTCCTACCAGTGTAATCTGCGCGTTTACAAACGCAAAAATAGGCAGAACTACAAAGTTTACAAAGACAGAAATATAGTGCTCAACACGCTGAAGCGGTGGAGTTACGTGGTGCATGACCTGCTCGATGGAGTTAGCGCCATGTGTAAAGTCATGCTGACCCAAAACGTGATGCTCGTCATCGTAGTGATCGTCAAGCTCACGAGCGCGTCTTGAAAGCCAGCTTCCCAGCTTGCTCAAGCGAACATCAGAGTGAGATGGCAAGAAGAAGGCAAGAAGAACGCCTGCAAGGGTTGCATGAATTCCCGAGTGGTACATGCAAACCCAGAGAACCAAACCAACAAGTAAATAAGGACCAGAAGAATAAATCTTTAAACGATTCATTCCCCACAAAATAACAAGAACGCCAAGAGAAGCTGCTAACCAGGCAATATCTGGCGTGTGACCATAGAAAAGTGCAATGACCACAATAGCCAGGATATCATCAGCAATTGCAAGTGTTTGGAAAAAGACCTTTGTTTGCGGACTAATTCTGTTGCCCAACAGCGACATGACACCCAGCGCAAACGCAATATCGGTTGCAATTGGCGTTGCCCATCCATGAGGAGCAGTGCTTGCATTGAGTGCCAAATAAATGAGGGCAGGAACTGCGACACCGCCGACAGCAGCAAGCATAGGAAGCATTGCCTGTCTTGGCTTTCTAAGCTGGCCAACAGTTACTTCATACTTAAGCTCAATACCCACCAGCAAGAAGAAGATTGCCATAAGGAAGTCATTCACAAAGGTTTCTAGAGCCATATGTGCATGAATCATTCCAAGCGAGAAACTCATTTGTACTTCAAGAATTTCTCGAACCACCTCATGAGCAGGTGAGTTGGCAACTACAAGTGCAATAAGAGCCGCAAGCACCATGACTGCTGCTGCAATAGTGCTATTAGAGGTGATTTTCTTTAGAGAAGAGCGCTGACTAATTCTTCTTACAACTGCGGGCTCTCTATAAATACTAGACATTATCTGCCGTTCTCTCTTTATCTAAATGGTATTGACCGTTAGCTATGCAAGTTTTTCTCGATGTATATGCCTAGTGTACCGTCTACCTACCGTTGAGGGCAACTTGTCATATCTCAAGAAAACGGGGTATATCTCTATGTAAAATGTGGGTAATAGAAAGTCAACGTTTAGCTACTTGTAGCACGTATATATTTGGAGCGGATAATGGACACTAAGCGAATTGCCATCATCACAGACTCAGGAACTAATGTCCCACCTGATTTTGTTGCTGAACACAATATTCGTATCACCCCACTTCGCATTAACTATTCTGATGGCTCTTCCTATGAGTCTGGTATTACCATCACGCCAGCTGAGCTTGTTGCTCGCTTTGAAGAAGAGGTTCCAAAGACTTCGCTTCCTTCTCCTGAAGGAATTAAAGCTGCCTTTGATGATGCAAAAGCAGCGGGGTACGAGGGTGCTGTTTACGTTGCTATCTCCTCTGGACTTTCTGCTACCTGCGATACTGCTCGCATGATTGCGGAGTCCATTACAGACTTCCCTATTTATGTTGTTGATACCAAAAACATTGGCATTGCTTCAGGTCTTATTGTTATTGAGGGCCCAACGTCTTATTGATCAGGGCCTTTCTCTTGACGAGATTGGTGCCAAACTTGATCAGGCATCTCTGAACACACGCGTATACTTCTCTGTTCCAAGCCTTGAATACCTGCGTAAGGGCGGCCGCATTTCTGAGGCAATTTATCGTATTGGCTCCATGCTTAATATCAAGCCAGTTCTTACCTGTGATGAGAACGGAAAGTACACCATTGCAAAGAAGACTCGCGGTTGGCAGAAATCTCTTGCGGGACAGATTGCGCTTGGATCAGCTTTTGCTCAGCAATTTGACCGCGTCCATGTGGGAATTTGCTGCTCTGCTCCTAATATCATTTACTCCGAAATGGAAGCCATGATTAAAGAGGCAATCCCTAATGTCACTGACTTTAGGTATGTCGAGGCTGGCTCGGACCTTCTTGTCCACACAGGTCCAGGTCTTGTTGGCTATGCCGTATTTGGCTACTAAAAGTTAATCGCCTCATGCAACTAAGAACAGCCGCCCACTAAGGCGGCTGTTTTCTTGTAGAGAGCACGTAGGGCGAGAAGGGCTTCTCGCCCTATGCGTCTAGGGTTACAGCAATGGCTGATCCGCGAAGAAGCCTTGGTCGTCAAGGAGATTGGAGCCGTCTGCCGCCTCAGTTGCCAGCTGATCGCAGCGCTCGTTAAGCGGATGACCTGCGTGGCCCTTGACCCACTTAAAACTTACCTCATGGTCTTCCATAGCTGCAAGGAGGCGCTTCCAAAGGTCAACGTTTTTGACCGGCTCTTTAGATGCCGTTTTCCAGCCTTTTCTAATCCATCCCGAAACCCATTTTTGATTAAACGCATCAACTACGTACTTGGAATCGGAATAGAGCTCTACCTGACAAGGACGTTTAAGCGCTTCAAGTGCAACAATGACGCCAAGGAGCTCCATACGGTTATTCGTAGTGGTTTTATAACCCTGGCTGAACTCTTTTGTGTGCTGCTGGCCGGAGGGATCGGTGTATAGAAGCACGGCCCCGTAGCCACCAGGACCAGGGTTTCCTCGAGACGCACCGTCTGTATAGACTGTGACGTGCATATATGAGGTTGCAGCCTCCATACCAAATCTCCTCTAGAACGTGCGTTGAACGTGCCTACTTTGCCTCAGCCCAATTGGAACCATAGCTTACATCGGCAATGAGAGGAACACGCAGGGTAACAACGTCTTCCATGGTCTCTTTTACCAGTTTAGAGACTGTCTCAATCTCTGACTCTGGAACTTCCAAGTCAAGTTCGTCGTGAATCTGAAGAATCAGCTTTGACGTGAGGCCTTCATCACGCAGGCGTTTCTCGACATTAATCATTGCAATTTTAATAATGTCTGCGGCACTTCCCTGCATAGGGTGATTCATTGCAGTGCGCTCACCGAAGGCAATGAGCTGGCGATTTGACTGGTTGAACTCTCTAATGTGGCGCTTGCGGCCGTACATGGTAACGGCATAACCAGTCTCGTGAGCAGTGCGGACGGAATCGTCAAGGTATGCTCGAACACCAGGATATGCATCAAAGTAGCGATCAATCATCTCTTGTGCTTCCTTACGGGAAATCTTAAGAGACGTTGCCAAACCAAAGGCCTGCTGACCATAGACAATGCCAAAGTTAACTGCCTTAGCGCGACTACGAAGTGCTGGGGTAACCTCTTCAACAGGCACGCCAAAGACACGAGCGGCAGTTGCGGCGTGGAAATCGGCACCAGAGTTAAATGCTGCTACCAGGTGCTCGTCAGCTGAAAGGTGTGCCAGCAAGCGCAGCTCAATCTGGGAGTAGTCGCAGGCGAGAAAAACGCTGCCCTCGGGAACGGTAAAAGCGGTGCGGACACGATGTCCCAGCTCAGAGCGGGTAGGAATGTTCTGCAGGTTTGGATCAGAGCTGGAAAGCCTTCCTGTTGCAGCAACAGTCTGATTGAATGTGGTGTGGATGCGCTTATCGCCACGAATAAGCGCAGGAAGTGCATCGAGATAGGTTGACTTAATCTTGGCACGCTCGCGGTACTCAAGGACGTCAGCAACAATCTGGTACTCCTGCGCCAGGTCTCCAAGCACCTTTGCGTTGGTGGAGTAGAACCCGGTGCGCGTCTTTTTGAGGCCATAAGTTGGAAGCTTGAGCACGTCAAACAGGATGTGTGAAAGCTGGCTTGGAGAATCCAAGTTAAAATCCTCGCCTGCTGTCTGGTGAATACTTGCCACACGCTGTGCAATATCTTCACCCAGCTCCGAAGACTGCTTAGCAAGCTCTTGAGGATCAACGTAGAGACCACGGCGTTCCATCGCAGCTAGTACAGGCAAAAGTTGTATCTCCAGAGAAGTAAAGAGCTCCAAAGAACCATCGTCTTCAAGCTTTTTAGTAAGCACAGGCACAAGAGCCCTAGCAGCTACAGCTCTGAGTGCTGCAGCAGGAATCTCATCTGTAGGCTCAGGAAGCTCAGAGCCAAAGTACAGTTCAACCAAGCCATTGATATCAAAACTTGAACGATCAGACTCAAGTAGATACGCGGCAACGCCCGTATCAAAGAGTCGGTCAGAATCAATGGTTTCAATATCCATCTTCTGTGGCTCAGACGAATCAACAGGGCTTACCTCGTGAAGCAGTGCCTTAACATCATCTGCGGCAACACGGGCTTCTCGCAAAATGCGCAAGAGTGCTGCGGTGGCGTTTTCTCCCTCAAATTTAAGGAGCGCCTTTTCTGTAGACACCCAAAGTGTGCGAGAAAGGCTAAAGAGCGCTCCAGCATCCGCGGCTGAATCCTCAGCAACGCCAATCCACTCCTGGTTCTCAATTGCAGCAGTGAGCGCAGCAGATGCATCTCCTGCCTGCAAAAACTCTGATGGAATAGGAAGTGCAGGCGTAGTAGAAGCAGTTTGCACGGAGGCGCCAGCAGCAGACCCACCAGCCATGCGGGCAAGCCTTGAGGTCATACCGGTAAAGCCCAAAGCCGAGAAAGCCTTAACTACGTCAT
>JABZHD010000072.1 GCA_015259045.1 Atopobium sp.
AAATCAGAGGTCATACGGCGCAGAATATAGCCACACTGAGAGTGATCCGTTGTAGAGAGCGACGTGAGCGAGACCTCATCGTAGCCGCTCTTCAAAAGGCCTTCCTCGCCTGCTTGGACAATCTGCTGAGCTGGGCGCTCGCGAACAGGACGATACGTCATTCCGGCCTGACAGAACCTACAACCGCGAGCACAGCCGCGCTGAATCTCTAGCGCCAGCCTGTCCTGAACAATCTCGGTATACGGAACAATGCGCTGAGCAACAGGATCAGTCACCGAAAGGTCTGGCAGGCAACGCTTGTAAATCACGCTTGGCGCGCTACTTCTCTCTTTAGGAACCGCATATCCCCAGCGTGTTGAGGTATTGTCGTGCACAATCTGATAAAGCGACGGCACATAAACGCCCTGAATCTGAGACAGCCTGTGCAAAATCTCTTGGCGAGAAACTCCGTCAAGCTTGGAAGTTCTCACGCACTCACACATCTCTACCAGCGCTTCTTCGCCATCACCTAAAAGAATTGCATCAAAGAGCGGGGCCACGGGCTCTGAGTTCCAAACAGATGGACCGCCACCAAAAATAAGTGGGTCCTCTTCATCACGTTCTTCAGCGAGCATTGGGATGCCTGCTAAATCAAGCGTTTCTATAATATTGGTTGCAATCATTTCATGCGCAAGGGTGAAGCCCACTACATCAAAAGATGCTAAAGGCGCAGCGCCCTCCAACGAAAGCAGAGGAACATTGCGCTTGCGCATCAAAGCTGCCATATCGACCCAAGGCAGATAGGCGCGCTCACAAGAAATATGAGGCGCTTTATTCAAAGCGTTATAGAGAATAGCAATGCCTAAATTAGGCTGACCAACCTCGTACACGTCAGCGTAAACCATACAAACGTGAAACGGGCCTTCTTGCTCCTCTACTGCTCCCCACTCGTGATTTAAGTATCTTGAGGGTTTCTCGACATGCGGAAGCATGGGCTCAATGAGATGGAAGAGATTTTCTCGTTTAACACGCACGATAGTCTACTTTCTATCTTTTAGCGAGGGACTGTGTGGTTGCTATCTCTATGGTATTTGATTGTGAATTTGTATCTACTGCTGCGCTTGCATCTGTAGAAGCACTCGAAGCGCCGGTTTTGGTAGAAGAATCAGCTGCTACCCCATCGCGTTTCTCGGCAATTTTGCGAGCATACGCGTGAATGACGCGAGCAGTAGTGTGAGTACCTGCGTATCCCATGCCAGCCTTGAGTGCCCAGCCAAACCCTGGAACTGCGCCTGCGACCGTGCGTGCAACCGTACGGTATCCAAAGCCCGCGCCCACAACGCCGAGAAGTTCGGCGATGGTTTCAACATTCATATTGATGTTATAGGCGGCGGTAATATCAAGCGCCAGTCTGATCTGGCGCGCTGTCATCAGCGGCATATCAGAGCCAGGAACCAATGCTACAGCTCCAATAGCTGCATTTTCTTTAGCGCAAGCAGCGGTTATCTGTTTGACCACTTGAGTTCTACAAAGAGGATACGCTGCCGCAAAAGAGACTGATTTTTCTGTTGCAGTTGCAATCCATGAAGAGAGTCGATCAAAGAGCACTTCTTCAGTGGTACCTGCAACAATGCTTATAAGGCCTGTGTTGTAGAGCGTGTCAGCAATTTTTGGAGCTTCAACTGCAGACTCAACAACCACAGCACAAGGAATTGAATGACTTACCAGCATGGTAAGAGCGTCCTCATACTGTGATGTTGGTGTAGGAATAATCACCGCAATATCAGGAATAGCGGCGTTCTTTCCCGCACGACCAGTGCCTCCAGAGGTAAACGAGACGCCATCGGCAAGTTTAGAAACACGTACCGTAGCATCTGTTCTCTCTGGCATAAAATACGTATGAACGGCAAGAATTGCCTCTTCAGAGGCAAGAGAATCAACATAGATGTGCGTGTAAGTTGGCTCAAGAGATGAAAGTGAGCCGCGGAATTCCTGCAGTACAGAAGTTGCAAGCTTGCCTAAGCTGTTTCTTTTTGCCATAGCTTATGCCGCCTTAGTTCTATGTCTGTAAACTGACTGAACAATTCCTACAGAGACAAGCTGGGCAATCATCGATGTAGATCCAAAGCTGATAAAAGGCAGAGGAATACCGGTAATAGGCATGATACCAATACACATGCCAACATTCTGCAAAACCTGGAACGACCACATGGCCGCACAACCAACAAGTACCAGTTTAGAGAAGGTATTCTCGGTCTTCATGGCAAACAGAATGGTTGCAAAAATCATCCATGCAAAAAGTGAAAGCATAACGAATGCACCAAGGAAGCCAAACTCTTCCGAGAAGAGTGCAAAAACAAAGTCTGTGTGTGCCTCTGGTAAGAATCGTCCACTTGCCTGCGTAGCGTTACCTGGTCCTTTTCCAATAAAGCCACCAGAACCTACGGCAATCTTTGCCTGTTGCAGGTTATAGCCGTCTCCCGACGGATCAACAGAAGGATCCAAGAAGACGGTAAGACGCTTCATCTGGTACTCCTTAAGAATGTGAGGAATACCAGGAATCATAGAAGTCACAACAACAAGAGCAACAACAGCAATGAGCAAAAGAACGGTCACAAGAATCCAAGAACGTTTTGCACCAGAGCAAATGATGATGGTGGCTCCGATAACCAAAATAATCAGGCCAGTTCCCAGGTCAGGCAAAAGCATAATGGAGCCGAATGGAACCATCAATGTTCCACAAAGCTTTACATAGTCTCTAAGCGTTTCTACCTTACCGTTATACTGAGCACTCACCGAAGCCATAAGGAAGATTGTGACAATCTTTCCCAGCTCAGACGGCTGAAATCTAAATCCAACTAGCGGGATATTAACCCAACCAGTCATACCCTTAACTGAGACGCCAAAGCCTGGAACCTTAGGCAAAATCATCAATACAACAACGCCGACAAGCAGCACGTTTGTCATATTTGAAAGTGCTCTGTAGTCATAGCGCCACATGAGTGTGGCAAAAACAAGACCCAAGCCAATACCCAGAAGGTGCCTAGGAAAACTGGCTTCGGCAATGTTCATCGATGCGGTCCAAATAACCACAATACCGATGAGGACGAGAAGAGCCGCGGGAACAAGCTGCGCAAGATAGAGGTTGTTCAGAATATTCTTACCAGTAAGTCTCTCTTTCTTAGCAAGACCGCCTGAAGGAATACCTCCACGCCTTCTAAAGGGAGAGCTCATTCTCTGTTTTGTAACTGCAGATGAATCAAGTGCCATGGGTTTCTCGCCTCCTTACCTACCAACATTGTCTGGCTGATTATAAATTGCGCCAAAGACGTCTCGAACAATATACATACCAGAACCTGCGCCAGAAGGTGCGCAGTCTAGATTTGCAGCAACAACATACTGAGGCTTGTCAGCAGGTGCATAGCCAACAAACCAACCAACGGGCTCGCCAATAGACTGCTGCTCAGCAGTACCCGTCTTGCCATTAACCGTGACATCAAGATTAGTCCAGTGGATAGTCTGAGAAGCGGATTCCTCGTAGACAACGCCATAAAGACCTCGAGCAACAATGTCTCGGTGTTCATCTTTTTCTTCTGGCGACAGAATGACCTCGTTTTTGTACTCAATAACAGAGCCATTGCCGTTTCTGGCGTTAATACTCTTCAGAACATGTGGCTTATAAATTGGACCTCTGTTTGCAATGCCACAGTACGCATTTGCCATCTGAAGACAGGTTACCAGCAGGTCGCCCTGGCCAATAGCAAGGTTACAGTTGTCACCACCCTGCCACTTACGAGCATCATCAGGCGAGCTGGTAAAGTAATTCCACTTCCACTCTGCATCTGGAACGCGACCAGACGCCTCTTCTGGAAGGTCAATACCAGAAAGCGCACCAAGTCCAAAGGCGCGGAATGTCTCCTGCATGCCCTCGGGATGATCGTTGTTGTAGAAGAAACCCTTACCAATCTCATAAAAAACAATGTCACAAGAGTTAGTAATGCCGGTAATCAGATTAACGGTGCCATGGCCAGAAAGCAGCCAGCAATGCATACCGTATTGCTCACCAAATCCTGTCCAAAAACCTGTGCAATACCAGCTGGAATTTCCATCGCAAATGCCGTACTTAAGTCCAGCAAAGGTAGTAAGCGCCTTGATGGTAGAGCCAGTTGGATACTGTCCGGCAATAGCACGGTTCATCAGCGGGTAGTTTGCCTCTTCAGAAGAAAGCGTGTCCCAGTCAGAGCTGGCAATACCACCAACAAACATTGAAGGAGAATACGTTGGATAACTTGCCATAGCAATGACTTCGCCGTTAGTGCAATCAAGCGCAACCACGCTTGCACTACGACCCTGGAAGTCTTGAGACCTAACCGTGTTGATAACACTGACAAGTGATGCTTCTGCAGCTTTTTGAATGTTAGCGTCAATGGTCAAGACAACGTCTGAGCCACTCTGAGGAGCAATAGACGTTGAGTGTGACAGTACATTACCTGCAGCGTCAACATATACCGTCTGCTCTCCACGAACTCCCTGAAGCGCAGACTCGTACTGATACTCCACGCCCGTTTGACCCACGATATCGCCATGTGCATATACAAAGCCACCGTCTGCAGTTTTACTACTTTCTAGCTGCTCTTGCGTAACAGTACCGGTATAGCCAACAACATGAGCTGCAAGGGAACCGTTTGGATAGGCTCGCTGCGTACGCTCTTCAATTGAAACACCGTCAAGCAAAGCACCGTGAGCGTAAATGTAGGCAACTACGCGCCTAGATACGTCTACAGAAACGGTACGAAGCGCCTGAGCGCCATCTGAGGTATCCATAATTTTTCTGCGCACCGCCAGCATGGGCATGCCCAAGAGGTTGGCAAGAATCTGCAGTTTAACGTAGTCTTCTGCAACATCTGCTCGAGCTACTACCGTTGGACTTGGTCTGTTAGTAACAATCTCCACGCCATTTCTGTCCAAAATACGACCACGAGGAGCTGCGGTAGTAACGGTGCGCGTACGGTTTCTCTCTGCTTGCTCGGTATAGTCAGCTGACGATAAGAGCTGCATGGTCCAAAGACGACCAATAAGCACGGCAAACATGCCGCCAACAGCAATTGCAAATCCGATAAGTCTGGACGAGAGGGTCTTCTCGGCAGAGCCGTCAGAACCACCAGACGCCTTGGGAGCACCGCCACCAATATCAAAGGTAAACGGCGAGTCTTTTCTACCAAAGGTGAGGTAAACAATGATCAAACCAATTGCTGCAACAGCGCAACAAGCAAGGATAACAAGGGTGAAATTCATACTAACCCCTTATTTAAGGCGCTGTGGAGCTCGGTGAGATCCGCGATAGAGCGTTGTTCCACCCAAAGAAGAGTGAGATCTTTGGGAATGCGAAAGCACATAGAAAACAGGTAGAGCAGCCAAAAGAGTGAACAACATAGTGGGGAAAGACTTAAACAACAGTCCCTCGAAGAAGTTGCCGCCAGAGCCAATCAAAGAGTTGATGAGCTGGTACATAAAGGTAACGCCAAAGGTCTGAAGCGCCACAAAACCCATAGAGGTGCCAAAATTACCAGAAACTCTGTCTCTAACCTCTTGGCCCATAAAATAAGAGCTGACCACAAGTAAGAGCGCCATGAGGCCAATGGGATTGGCAGAAGTCAGATCATAGATTAGACCTGCAATAAAGCCGCTTACTACGCCAGTTTTGCCACCATATCTCAGGGCAATAGCTGCCGAGAAGATCAGTGCAAAATTGATGACTCCCCCACCAAAAGAAACCTGTGGAGTAAGCATAATTTGCAGAATGAAGCAAACAACAGCAAGAACGGTGATGCTGCGTGTGTTTTTATTTCTATCAGAAACCTGCATACATCCCCCTTAATCTGTTCTTCCGCTGTTATGTTGTGTGTTACCCGTTGGAGCAGCAACCGTTGCATTCTGCTGGGAATTTGTTGTGTTGCTTGAAGAACCGCTGCCAGAAGAGTTGCTTGATGAAGAACCCGAAGATCCGTCTTTGGAGTCTTTATCCTTACTGTCAGAATTAGTTGCTGTTGGAGTGTTTTGCTTATCTGCCTCTGCAATATCATCTGCGGTAGCTTTTTGCTCCTCAGAAAGAGATGTGATAACCATTACCTCCTCATTGG
>JABZHD010000073.1 GCA_015259045.1 Atopobium sp.
AAACATATGCGTGGTGTACTTGCAGGCGCCCTCTTTGAGCAACGCGTAAACGGAAAACTTTCTAAAGAAGTTAGCGTGTCTCAAATTGTAGAAATTGCGAGCAATCTACCAGGCGTCATTGATGTTGACGTAAGCACAGCAAATGCTTCTGGAGAATCAGCGCTTACGCTAGTAACTGGTTGCTAGTCAAAACTAATAGGCTTAAGCGTTCTTAGCGCTAGTCTTTTGAGCTTTTTTGATCTGTCTCATCAGCCACTGGAACACCATAACTACAACAATTGTGACTACAAAGACAAAGATGCCTCGTACAAAAGCATTACCAAGCAAGCTGTACGGGAATCGGCCAAGTCTTAGTCCTAAGAAGTTAATAACAGGAATCTGGAACAGATAGACTCCTAAAACACCAGCAGATACCGTGCTGATGCATTTCTTGACACCATCGGAAAGCTCCTGCAGCCTTGGCTCAAGATTCAGCACAAACAGGAACAAAGATGCCGCTTGTACTACACAAAGGAAGTTTTTAATAGTAATGGGATAGCTCTGATACGTCATTTCTGGAGTCAATGGGGTTCCAAAGTTGTTAGCAATAAGTCCCCAGCCAAACATAGCCGCAGATGAAAGCAAGAAAATTACAGCAAGCACAAGATTGTTTTTAGTAAATTTTGGAAGCTCGTCGTAATACGTCTTAACGTAATAACCCAGCAGATAGTAGAAAAGGCCATCACTGTTAAACGCAGCCCATCTAAACAGCTGATCAAAGTAAACACCACGAACGCCAATGAACTCAAGTAGCGGCAATCCAAAGCTCACAAAGAGCGTAAGCGCCATAACATAGAGCAGGGTTTCTTTCTTTTGAACTACCAAAGAAAGTACAGGTGTCAAAAGATACAGATACAAAATGGTATAGATAAACCAAAGCGTGCTATTGATATTGTTGGTCATAAAACGCTTAATAAAATCAACAACACCAGCGCTTGCGGCGACCTCTTCGGCGCCCCAAAACTTTGTAGGAAAAAGCACGTACATCAGATACACCACTGCGCTACCAAAAATAAGCGCCATCAGCGTCTTTCTTGCACGCTTCATAAAGAATGTCTTTGTGGAGTATTTACTTCTATATCCAAGCAGATTCATGCCGCTCAGCATAAAAAAGATGGGTACCGCATAAATAAACGCAGCTTGCAGAGCTAAAGAGAAGGCCCATGTTTTAGTGTGCGCAAGAGAAAAAACGTTAAGCGAGGTATGTAGCATCACAACAGCAATACCTGCCAAAATGGTAAGAACATCTGCAAAAACAAAGCGCTTCTTAGTAGCAATTGCTTTTGAAGAAACTGTAGCTTTTTCCACGGGCTTCTCCCCAAATCAATCAATCTTCCTCTATGCTTAGTATACGAAAAGTACCAGCAGGAAAGAGGCATCATGGCAAATGTCGTTGACTATCTACACTGGCGCGGCGATCTGACGTTTGAAAAGGAACCCTTTAACAACGTTGATAACCTGATTCTTTCAATTCTTTCCTATTTGGGATTTGGCGGCGTCGTTCCTTCTGAGCGTAGCGAGAAACGCGTTCAACTTGGTGACGCTTGCGCCAAAATGCTGAAGAAACTTAAAGATGATCCGTCTCTTATCACGGGATTTTCTCGCGTTGATGGAACTTTTCTTGAGGCGCTGGTTAACGCTCCCCGCTTTGCCAACATTGAGCTTGGTCGCTATGTAGACCGCATTAATGTCGAGAAAAACCTGCAGTTTGCAGCGTTTACCGCCTATCTTCCTACGGGGCAGATGTTTGTTTCTTTTAGAGGAACTGACGGCACGCTCGTTGGCTGGCGAGAAAACCTTAACCTGAGCTTCCAGGTTACGTCCGCCGATAAGTCGGCGGCACTATACCTTGAGAAGCGCATTCGCGAACACCTTACGGCAGGCAATAGCACTACCTGCGCAAATGTCATGGTTGGTGGCCACTCTAAGGGCGGCAACCTTGCGGCATACGCAGCAACAGTCTGCCCTGACGAGCTGCTTGGCACAATTGATCGCGTCTGGAGTAACGACGGTCCTAACATGTGTCCAGAAATTCTTCCCACCACAGCCCATAAGGTGCTTGGAGATAAATACATCAGAATTTTGCCTGAGTTTAGTGTAGTTGGCATGATTTTTGATGATCCTGCTGTTCCAAAGCTCATCGTAAAAAGCTCCGAGACAGGTATGATGGCTCACGACGGTGTTTCATGGCAGGTCATGCGCAATACCTTTGAATTTGCTGATGATTTCCAGCTGGAATGTAAAAAGATTAACGAGGCGTTTAGCAACTGGTATAAAGAACTCCCGCTCTCTGATCGTGAGCACTTTACTAATGAGCTCTTTGACGCTCTCTCGGCAGGCGGAGCAGTCTATTTCAGCGACATTATTAGCTCGCCCGCAAACTTACAGCCTGTTGTTGCAGCACTCACTAAAACAGAAAAGCAAACCAAAGAAGTCTTCTTTGACCTCCTTAGTTCGCTTGTCAATGCATCCGCAACATCTTTAATTGAAAATATTACCGAGTCATCGCAGATTTCTCAGCTAACTTCTGCTATCTCAGAAAGCTTTGCCAAACTGGATAAAGCCCAGAAGGAACTTACGAAAGGTTCTCCTTCTTCAGACCAGTAAGGCTAATCACAATTGAAGAGACAATTGAAATAACTATTGATCCCAGGATAGCGGTACCTAAAGAATCAATAGCAACGCCTGCATGCAGCAAATTCCTAGAAATGAAACTTGAAAGCTCAAGCATAAAAGCATTGATAAAGAGCGAGAAAATACCTAGGGTCAGCACATTAATAGGTAATGAGAGTAGCTTAACAACAGGCTTAATGCCCGTATTGACTGCTGCGAGTACTAATGAGAACAGAATAGGACCTGCCCACGAGCCTCCCACAATAGTTAGACCTGGAATTAAGGTGCAGGCCACCAACGTAGCAACAGTAGTTACGAGCCATGTTGCAACAAATGTCATACTAACCTCTCTTTGAAAAAAGCCCGGCAAAAGCCGGGCTTAACGTGCACAGTATGTAAGCCGTTAGCTTACTCGCCGAAGCCGCTGTCAACGAGAGCGACAAGAGCGTCAAGGGCTGCCTGCTCGTCAGCGCCGTCGCATGCAATCTCAATCTTGGTGCCAGTACCAAGGCCAGCAGCAAGAATCATCATGATGGACTTAGCGTTAACTGGTGCGGAGTCCTTGTCAACATTCTTGATGGTGACGTTGCTCTCAAACTTCTTTGCCTCAGAAACAAAGACGGATGCTGGACGAGCGTGAAGACCAGTTGCATTGATGATAGTAGTCTGCTTTGAAACCATAAGTGGACTCCCCTTCCGGAAACCAAAAATCTACTCGAGAGTTATTCTCGATTAATCGTTACTATCGTAACAAAACATAACGTATTATATCCAATCTTATTTCCAGAAAGAACCAAATTAGACTATGAATTCCCCAAAAACAGGGTAAAAATAATAAGACAGAACTCTTATAGGAGGTTCACCATGGCTGAAAACGATATCCAAAACTCTAAAACCGAGGATTTGGACACAATAGATACTCAAACAACAACTTCTGATGAACAGAATAAGTCTGAGAACACACCTGAAGTCAGTAAGTCTCAAGACATTCAAAAGATTGCCAAAGACACTACTCAGGTTGTAGCAAAAGGCGTTAGCAGTGCGTTTGAGAGCGCTACAACCGCTGTTGCAGAAGGTTTTCAGGCTACCAAAGAAGTCCACAACGCCGCTAAAGAGACAAACTCTGCAAAGCAAGAGCTTAAGCAGATGCAAGAACACCTTGCTCAAGACAAGCAAGACTTAGAGCACAGAGACTACGTACAGAGCTCATTTGACCAGATTATTGCTGAGCAAGAGAAAATTTTTGCAGAAACCGCTCAGGTCATGAGTGATCAATCTACGCAAGTGGATCTTCTCACGGTTAAGAAAAACCAGCTTATTCAAAAGCTTGAACAACAGAAAATTGACGACGAAGCAAAGATTAAGCCTTACAAAGAAGTTGCTGCCACAGCAAAAGGCAGGCTGGATGATATCTCAAAGACAATCTCCGAGGCGCAGCGTGGTGTCAAAAACGCCGAGGCTCAGCTTAAAGAAGTTACCGAGAAACGCGATGCTGCTGTAGCGTCTGCAAATAAAGCACTGGAAAACTCCCAGGCAAGACAGCTTTCTCTGAGAGAAGAGCTTGCTGGTCTTAAGACAGACCCTGCTGCTAACCACGATGCAATTGTTCGTATTGAGGAAGACCTAAAGTCAGAGCTTGCTCGTGCAGAGCAGGCCCAAAAGCAAGTTGAGGAGCTGCAAAACTCTTTCCAGTCTTCACTTGAGATGGCGCAGACGCATTACTGGACACAGGGAAAATCGTTGGAGTCTTCAGAGTCTTCTATTGATGCAGCTCGTAAAGACTATGAACAGAAGCAGCAAGAATATGACGCCGTAGTAGCTGAGGCTAATGCTCGTCAGAGGATTCTGAGCAAAGATATAGAGGGTCTTGAAGAGAAAATTAAGACAGCCAAGGAGCTCTTTAACGAGGCAGCAGATAAACATGATGAAGCACAGTCAGTCATTGATGACGCTAAAGAAATTCATGCAACACCAGAAATTACTGAGGAGCTCAGAAAGTCTGTTGACGAGCAAGTAATTAACATCAATACCAAGCAGCTCACCCTTAAAGAGCTTATTACTGGCGAGAAAATCCTTCGAGAGACAACTCGTGGTCAGCGCATTGGCTTCATCATTGTTGTTCTTGGCATGATAGCGATTCTTGCGTCTTTTGTATGGCTGATTTTTAACTGGTAATTTAGTCTTTGCCCAGACAAATCATCGTATGAAAAAAGTGCTCACAATACTGTGGGCACTTTTTTCTCTAGCTCTGAACCCTCAAGCTGAACGTGAGGGTCATGGTCACCTAACCAAACTCGCTAAATGATGATCATGGCATCACCAAATGACAAGAAGCGGTACTTCTCGTCAATGGCACTTTGATAGGCATCCATAATCTGCTCGCGCGTTGCAAACGCAGAAACCAGCATCATCAAAGTTGAACGTGGAACGTGGAAGTTGGTCACCATGGTGTCTACCACGTGGAACGTAGAGCCTGGCATCAAATAGAGGTTGGTGGTTGCGTTTTCTCGGGCAACCATATCGCCTGTATGAGTCACTGCGGCAGAGTCTTCTGCCTCCTCAAAGCGACAGGCAACAACAGGAGGCTCAGCTGCAGGAATCTGATTATCCCAAGCACTTTCAAGCGAGCGGACACTGGTAGTACCAATGGCAATAACCTTATGACCAGCGGCTTTGGTAGCCTTTACTGCTTCTACAACTTCTGGAGCTACGTGGTAGCGCTCAGTATGAATGACGTGCTTAGTAGGATCATCCTCTGTTACCAACCTGAAGGTATCAATACCCACCTCTAGCTCAACAGATGCCCACTGAACACCCTTTGCTTTGATTGTTTCAATGAGCTCAGGAGTAAAGTGAAGACCCGCTGTAGGAGCTGCAGCAGAATGCTCGTCCTGCATAGCGTAGACTGTCTGGTACTTCTCTGGGTCTCCCTCGTACTGTGTAATATACGGAGGCAGTGGAACGTGGCCCGCCTCATGAATAGCCTCGTCAAGAGTGCGATCTCCCTGTGCTTCAAAACGCACCAGGCGACCTCCCCTGTTGTCGTCAACAAAGTCCACAATGGTGCCCGTCAACACAACAGGAGCTGAGTCAGGAGCATGCAAGCCACCTGCACGGTATTCAATTATTGCGCCAGGCTTTAGACGCTTACCAGGATTTACCAGACACTCCCATACACTACCCAAAGCATCAATGTCTTCTCGACGTTTTAAAAGCAGTGTTTCTGAGACGCCGCCCGTATTTTGCTTTTTACCTACAAGGCGAGCTGGCATAACGCGTGTCTGGTTAACTACAACCAAATCGCCCGGCTCAAGATACTCCACAATATCAGTGAAGTGCTTGTGCTC
>JABZHD010000074.1 GCA_015259045.1 Atopobium sp.
CCTTTAAGCTGCAGAAACTCAACCCGTTAGGAAGCGCCTTCGCAAGCGCTGGAAGGTCGTGTGCAACAAGCTGATCGGTCAGCGCGTTTGTCTTTGTAGCAATACCTACGGTAACGTCGTTTTTCTGCGCAAAGAGCACCTCAGGCAGCAGGTATGCAATTGACTTGCCAATGCCAGTTCCGGCTTCAAGCTCTCTATGCGAAGAAGTGACCAGCGCATTTCTGACCTCAACGGACATGCTTACCTGCTCGCTGCGCGTCTCAAATTTGTCATACATCTGTGAAACAACGCCTGGCTTAGCAAATGCCCGATGAATCTCGTCCTTAGAAATCGGCAGCATAGCAGGCGTCTCTGGGTCATCCGCATCCCTTCTCGCCTTTGCTTTTATGTCGGCAACAAGCTGGCTACGAATGTCCTTGAGCGAGAAGAACGTGCCCGAAATCTCCGCGTCTGCAAGCTCGGCTCCTGTTGCGTCTTCTTTTGCGACGCCGCGTCGAACAGCCTCTTCTTCTTTCATCTTTGACAAATACGAGAAGATCGGCCTAAACGCCCACTCCACTCCCTCGTGCATTGATGCCAATTTGGCGAGAAGCCCGCGGGGCAGATTCATGAGTCCCAAAAGTAAGATGCGCCACATGCCGCAAAGGGCATCTACGTCGTCACTTGCACGGTGGGTGACCTTCATGGTGCCAAACGCTTCAGCCATACTGGAGAGCTTGTGCGAAGAAAGTCGAGGTAGAGCTATGCGTGAAAGCGAAAGTGTATCAATCCAGGTATCGGAGACTGAAGTTCCACCGGGTACTCGCTCAATAAACGTACGGTCAAAGGTAGCGTTATGTGCCAGAACTGGAAGTCCACCAACAAACTCTGCAAGGGCCGCAACAGCTTCCTTTGCGCCTGGCGCACCCTTAACGTCTTCGTCGGTGATTGAGGTCAGCGCCGTAATTTCTTCGGGAATTGGACACCCTGGATCAACAAAGGTCTGAAAGCGCTCCACGATCTCTCTGCCGCTCAATTTAGCAGCAGAAATCTCAATAAGAGAGCACTTCTTAAAGGACAGACCTGTTGTCTCGGTATCCAAAACAACAATATCGTCCTCTAAGACGTCAAACGACTCATGCTCCGCCCTCTCTGCAAGCTCCAAATATTTTTTTCGAACTGCAGCGGGAGTACCGGGAAGAATGAGTTCTTCTAGTTTTTGCGTAGCGCTTTTAGTGCTGGCCATAACCTACAAATCTACTGACGATCCTCAAGCGCAAACTCAATAAAGCGAGTGCAGAGCTCAGGGAAATCAATGCCACCGGTACGAGCAGAATCTGGCAGCAAAGAACGTGCGGTCATACCAGGAATGGTATTTGTCTCAAGCACCACTGGCACGCCGTCCTCCGTAACAATAAAGTCGCTACGAGAAACGCCACGGCAACCAAGTGCATTGTGAGCCTTAATTGCCAGCTCCTGAGCGCGTGCGTACACTGCAGGTTCAAGACGAGCAGGAATTACATGGTGCAGGGATGCGGGCTCGTATTTTGTCTTAATGCTGTAGAACTCATCGCCGGTAACAATCTCAACGATTGGTAGGGCGGTTGGATTCTCGTTGCCAATAACAGGAACGGTGATCTCTGTTCCCGCTATACTCTCTTCAATCAGAATGCGCTCACCCTGTTCACCTGCAAGCTCTAGTGCAGCAGGAAGCTCTTCTCGCGAAGTGACGCGTGTGACACCATAGCTGGAGCCGTTGCCAGAAGGCTTTACAAACATAGGGAGTCCGAGGTCCTCAATAAGCTTGTCTACCTGCTCATCTGTAAAGACGGTACCTGCAGGAACGTCAATTCCCTTAGGCGTTGGAACTCCTGCCTGCCTATACATAAGCTTTGACAGCTCTTTTTCGGTTCCCATAGCAGACGCAAGAACGCCAGAAAACGTGTAAGGAATGTGCAGAATCTCGAGAAGACCCTGGATGCAGCCATCCTCGCCAAAACGACCGTGCATAGCAACGTATACGACATCATAACCACCCTGAGCAAGGGTAACTACAAAGTCTTTTTCTGCAACATCAAGCAGGTCAACACTGGTAAAGCCAGCTTCTTTAAGTGCTGCTGCACACTGCTTGCCAGACTCCATTGCAATCTCATGCTCGTCTGACCAGCCACCTGAAACAACTGCTACATGAAGCTTTTTTAGCTCTTCACGTGTCATTTCCGCTCCTTCAGATAAGTCTCCCATAGGGTAAACTCTAGTAAACGTATTTCTTCTAAGATACCGCAGATAGCTTAGAAGAGTTGGAGAAGGACAAAAATGCAATCAAATAATACTCTTGACGGCACAAACACCACGGCTGACGGCGCAGACATCTCCGCGCTTGATTCTCGCCCACAGAAGGCTGCTGCCAAATCTGACCTCAGAAGCCTTTCATCAGAACAAATCCTTGAACTGGTGACTTCCCTTGGCCAGCCAAAATTCCGTGCAAAGCAGATTGAGGAGTGGATCTGGTCTAAGGGCGCTACCTCTTTTGATCAGATGAGTAATCTTCCAAAAACGCTGCGAGAAGAACTATCTAAGCAGGTAACGCTTGCTGGTGCTGAACAAATTGTCCGCCAGGTCTCTGAAGACGGCAGCCGTAAATACCTGCTTCGCTACCCTGATGGCACCTCTGTCGAGTGCGTTGGCATGCCAACCGGCAATAAGCTTTCGGTCTGCGCTTCTACACAGGCTGGCTGCGCCATGGGCTGTGCTTTCTGTGCAACAGGCGCTGCTGGTCTCACGCGCTCTCTTTCTGCGAGCGAGATTTACGAGCAGGTTATGCACGTCCGCGACGATTTTGACGCACGCGTTACCAGCGTTGTTCTTATGGGTCAGGGCGAGCCCTTCATGAACTACGACGCCACTCTTGCGGCTATGAGACGCCTCAACTCCCCTGACGGAGCTGGCATTGGTGCGCGCCATATTACAGTATCTACCTGCGGCGTTATCCCTATGATTAAGCGTTTTGCTTCTGAACCAGAGCAATTTACACTTGCCGTTTCGCTTCACTCTGCAGTGCAAAAGACGCGAGACGCCCTCATGCCAGGAGTTCGTAAATACTCACTAATTCACCTGTACGACATTATGGGTGAGTATGTCGATAAGACCGGTCGTCGTCCAACGTATGAATATGCGCTGATCAAAGGTGTTAACGATTCTGACAATGAGCTTGGAGCTTTGAGAGACTTCTGTCGAGGAACGCTCTGCCACGTTAACATCATTCAGCTTAACGAGATTGAGGGTTCTAAGTTCCATCCAACATCCCCTGCCCGCGCACAGGAGTTTGTAAACAGCCTCAACTCTGTTGGCGTTGAAGCAACCATCCGTCTTTCTCGTGGATCTGACATTGATGCTGCTTGTGGACAGCTCTTCCAGAAGAGAAACGTACGTTAAGGGCAGCATATCCTACACGTTACATGTAAAGAAGGGACCCTCTCGAGTCCCTTCTTTTTTAGTTCATAAGTAGAACATTTGTTCTATTGAATTGCTTTTAGCCATTCTTTTTCTACTCTCGCTTGATGAGAAAGAATGTTTTTCGCACTTTTCCTATTACCACTACTTGAATAGTCATCAAGAATTGCGTCGAGTGCTCTTCTCGATCTTCTCATCGCATGGAGAAAACTTCTTTGCGCTTCTTTAGTCAACAAAGTGTGCTTAGCGAGAAAAGCTATTCCGAGCAGTGAAACTGTAGATATAATTGCAAACTTTATCTTCATTATGCTTCTTTACTGTTTGATAGTTTTTCAACTAAAGCAGCAAGCTCATCCTCATCATTGAATTCGATTTCAATTTTATTCTTGCCGCGAACATTTCGCACTTTGACTGGAGTATCCAAAGCAATTCTTAATTGCCTTGCTGCACGCTTATATGCCTGTGGAGTTGGCTGTCTTTTTGGTTTCTCTACATTAGTGACAGAAAATAGTGGAGCAAGGTTTTCTGTCTGGCGGACAGACAAGTTCTCTTCAATTACTTTCTGAGCAAGTTTTATTCTTCCTTCTTTACCACTAACAGAAAGAATTGCACGAGCGTGTCCAGCACTAATACGTCCTTCTATCATCAAAGTCTGTACCTCTGTTGGAAGGTCAAGAAGGCGTAGGGTATTCGTGATTGCAGATCTTGATTTTGAGAGAACCTTGGCCAAATCGTCTTGGGTTAAGTTCTCCTGTTTAATTAACTGCTTATAACCTTGTGCTTCTTCGATTGGGCTTAAGTCAGATCTCTGCAAATTCTCAATAAGAGCAAGCTTGAATACTTCCTCGTCAGAAATTGCTTTGATTACAACAGGTACTTCCTCTAATTTTGCAAGTTTTGCAGCCTGGAAACGTCTCTCACCAGCAACAATTTCGTAGTGGTCGCCCTTCTCGCGAACAAGAAGTGGCTGAAGAATACCGTTTTGCTTAATAGAATCACTGAGTTCTGTGAGCTCAGCTTCGTCAAAACGCTTACGAGGCTGGTCTTTATTTGGCTTAATCTTCTTTAGTGGAAGTGTAGTAGCTTCTTTTTTATTACCGACCTCTGCGTCTACCTCGCTGAAGAGAGAATTGAGGCCCTTACCAAGTCCTGATTTTTTAACCACGACGATTCACTTCCTTTGCAAGTTTATTGTATGCAAGTGCGCCCATACTTATTCGGGCATACATGGTTACTGGCAAACCATGACTTGGTGCTTCTGCGATTTTGACATTTCTTGGAATAAGCGTCTTAAATACTTTGTTACCAAAGTAATTTGAAACCTCAGTTACAACCTGCTTAGATAGGGAAGTTCTGCTATCAAACATGGTCATTACTACACCAAAGATATCAAGATCCGGATTGAGCTGCTTTTGAACCATCTTCATTGATTCAACAATCTTAGTTACACCCTCTAGTGCATAATATTCGCACTGAATTGGAATAAGAATGCTATTTGCTGCAACTAAGGCATTAATTGTTAAAAGGCCTAGTGATGGTGGGCAATCAATCAAAATGTAGTCAAAATAGTCTTTAACCTGGTCAATTGCCTGCTTTAATATGTTTTCCCTTGATTCCACGGAGACAAGTTCAATTTCTGCACCAGCAAGTTGAATAGTAGCAGGAGCAATAGTCACGTACTTTTGAACTGTTTGTTGTAATACGTCTTCAAGCGGTGTTTCGTTGAGGATTACATCATAGATATCAGCTTCAAGTTCCTCTTTATCAATTCCAAATCCGCTTGTTGCATTACCTTGTGGATCAAAATCGATAATTAAAACCTTCTTTTTTGTTTCTCCTAGCGCTGCTGCAAGATTAATTACGGTAGTAGATTTTCCAACTCCGCCTTTTTGATTAATTACAGCAAGTACTTTAGGATCTCTATCTTGAAATCCCCTCGAAAGGTCTTTGTAGCTCATTTATCCTCCGTTTGACCAAGTTTATTTAATAATACAGAATGTTTCACGTGAAACATTCCACAATTAATCTCTTCTTGCAACAAACGGATTTGATTTAGCCATGCCAGTTTTTCTCGGTAGTTTAATCTTGCTTTTTGCAATTTTTTTATAAAGAAGAATTTCGCGATGACCAAGATCGTTTGGCAGTTCAAATGTTTCACGTGAAACATTTTCGTAGCCAAAAATTTTGGCGGCCTGAGAGGCGTCCTGAAGCTCTATCTCATCAACGTTGGCCTTCATTACTATAAGAGTGCCCTGTGGGGCTAAGAAAGGCTCTGCGTACTCCAAAAGAATATTTGCCTTCGCAACAGCTCTAAATGTTACAAAATCAAACTTCTGTTTATAAGCATTTGGAATTTCTTCTGCACGAAGCTTCTCAGCCCTAACTCTCTCATTTAGACCAATCTCATCAATCATTGACTGAACCGCATTGATCTTTTTTCCAATAGAATCAACCAATAGTGTTTTATTGTCACTCATGATTGCAAGAGGCAGTCCAGGAAAGCCGCCACCGGTACCAATATCAATATAGTTGTGAGTACCAGATAAAAACTCGTTAC
>JABZHD010000075.1 GCA_015259045.1 Atopobium sp.
ATAGCGTAGTCGTTCATGGAGTCGCCAAAGACAGCAATCTCGTCGCGAGAAATGCCATAGTACCTGCGGATCTGCTCAAGTCCCGTAGCCTTATTCACGCCACGAGGAACCACGTCAATCCACGTCTCACCAGAAGGCATGAACGAAAGTCTGTCGCCCATCTCGCGCTCAAGAATCATAGCCATGTCCATGGATCGAGCCCTGGAATCGCAGCAAATAGCAGCCTTAATGATGCTGACGTCAGGTGAAGGTGGGTCAAACACGCGCTCGGCGTTTGGCAGGTCTTTATCCAGCTCACGCACAAACGAACTCTGATCATCCAGCAAATACGTATGCGTGCGGTCATAAACAACCAGGTGAATGCAGTCAAACTCGGACGTCAACTCAAACAGCTTACGAATAGAAGCTGACGAGAAAACCTCGCGGTCGATGACCTCGTTCTCTACATAGACCTGCGTGCCAAGAGAGGCCACGTAGTCAATCTTATCTGCGACCGGCTCAAACAACCAACGCAATGTATCGTAACGACGACCGGAACTTGCTACAAAGTGAACACCGCGTTTGTACAGCTCTTCGATCAGCTCAAATGTCTCTGGCGGAACCTCGGAATTCTGGTCCAGCAGCGTACCGTCCATGTCCGATGCAATGAGTTTAATCATGCTAGTTCTCCATCATAAAACGGGGAGTCTCCCCTACTTTTGTTGCGCGCACAAGCTCTAGCAGGGCATGTGCAACGCCGTCATCTGCAGATGCACCGACGTGATGCTTTGCTACCTGCTTTACCTCTGGAATTGCGTTTGCCACCGCCACCGAGTGCGGAACTTTACTTAAAATCTCAACGTCATTCTCGCCGTCTCCAAAAACAAGCACCTCTTCTGGAGAAATGCCTGTTCTTTCCAGGAGCGTTTCAAAGCCAGTCAACTTGGACACACCCTTGGGTAGCACGTCAAACCACTGAGGAACTACCGACATGGTGTACACGTCTGGGCAGGCTGCAGCCACTTTCTGGCGACAGCGCTCCATGTCTTCCTCCGTGCCTGGACACGCAATTGTTGCGGCGACAAAATCGACGTCGTCTGGAACTTGATCAACAATACCCGAGACAAACACCAGCTTACGCTCGTAATCGGCGAGAATATCTTTGTCCAGCGGACCGACAACATAGGCCGGGTTAAAAAGGTTAGTCTTCTCTGGATAGCAGACCAAGAACATGTTCTTCTCGTCAGCAAGAGCATCTGCGACGCCCTGCAACGTTTTGTGGTCAAAGATGGAGAGCGAGATAGTCTTGCCTTTGTACAGCACGCGCTTGCCCGTGGACATGACGCCCGTTTGCATGCACGCCTCGTCGAGGCTGAAGAGGCGCATCAGCTCAACGTAATCTCGGCCGGTACAGGGGCCAAACGCGATGTCCGTTTCTTCCAGGAGCGTGTGAATAGCCTTGCGCGTGAAGTCCGACACGCGTCTGTTGCCAAAAGGCACCAGCGTGTTATCCATATCAGATAAAACAAGCTTAATCACAAACGTCCCCCGTTACTGCATGCTGCACAGGTCAGTGTGGACGTATCGTACGCCGAAGCTTTACGTTGACGCAAGCGACGCGCCTCAGAGCTGATACAGTCCAAGCTGCATCTTTGTACTTCTATCTAGTTGAACTGTGCGCCAAAACGTCAAAACGATCAATCTTGAGCAGCACTTGGTCTAATCCAATCATACCCGAGAGACGCACCTTTGACGCATTCGAAGTCAAAATTAGAAGATCTCTAAACCCAGAACCCCGACGGCCACCGACCCACTCCATGCGCTTAATGTCCTGGTAGTTGATGGAAATTTCAGAGCCTACAAAGGGTACTACAACCATCTCGTCATCAAAAAGCGAGACCTTATAACGGCTCAGGATATACCACGCCATAAACATGACAACCGAGAAGGACGCAAAGAACGCCATAACAATGTCTGGGTTTGGCGTGAACACGTTAACGTAGCAGAGCCAACCGAGAATAACTGCGATGGCACTGACAAACGCCATGTCGATAATGAGCGAACGCGTGAGCGCGGCAGGAGTTACGTAGGTATCGTGGTGGCTGTGGCGGCGCTCAGAAATTCCAACGTTTCCCGAGTGCTCTAAAACCGCAGCTATGACGGGTGCCGCAACGACAACAACTCCAAAAAATACTGCGAGCATTGCGACCTCCCTTACTCCGTGAAAAAAAGAACAATGACCCTTCATAATTATGCTACGCTCCCGCACACCATTTATTGACAAGGGTGAACGGGAGCGTAGACGGTAGAAATCTAGCTATGAATGGCAAAGCTGCACGTCAAACGGTCGCGCGCGGCGCGGCGGCGCAGGTCGCAGGCAATGCGAGCGCAGCACGGCGGCGCGGCTCGCGTGCGATGCGGGTGCGGCGGCGCTAGCCGCGGGCAGCAAACTTGGCGACGAGTTTCTCCAGAAGGTCAACAGTAACCTCAAGGCTTGGCACGGGGACAAACTCACGCACGGAGTGGGCGTTATATCCGCCGGTAGCAATGTTGGGGCATGGCAGGCCGCGGAAGGTGAGTTGAGCGCCATCGGTGCCGCCACGAGCAGCAACAGGCATAGGCTCAATGCCAACCTCACGATTTGCCTCAAGCGCATAATCAATCAGGAACTCGTAGCCCTCGAACTTCTCGGCCATATTGCGATACTCCTGGTGAATCTCAACACGGACGGTATTCTCGCCATAGCGCTTGTTCAAGAACGCGGCGATATCCTGCAAGACCTGCTGGCGGTTGGCAAAGATCTGGGCGTCGTGGTCGCGGACGATGTAGCTAAGCTTGACCTCGGACGCGGAACCCTCGATGGCGATTGGGTGGTAGAAGCCCTCGTAGCCCTCGGTGTGCTCAGGGCGCTCGAAGGCGGGGACCATCTGCTGGAACTCAGAAGCCACGGTGATTGCGTTGACCATGACGTCCTTGGCGCTGCCAGGGTGAACCATGACGCCCTTGAAGTAGACGTCGGCGTGAGCTGCGTTGAAGCACTCGTAGTTGAACTCGCCGAGGGCCTCGCCGTCGACGGTGTATCCGTACGCGGCACCGAGTTTGTCCAGGGCAAGCAGGCTTGCACCGTGACCGATCTCCTCGTCAGGGACAAATGCAATTTTGAGTGTAGGGTGTGCGAGCTCGGGGTTATCGCCCAGGCGCTTGAGCAGCGCGCAGATCTCAGCCACACCGGCCTTATCGTCTGCGGAAAGCAGCGTGGAGCCGTCGGAGCAAATGATGTCCATGCCCACAAAATCCTTGAGGTCAGGGACCTGCTCCTGAGTGGTAGCGATAGTCTTGCCGTTGACGATGCCGGCGACCAGGTCACCGCCCTCGTAGTGGACGACGTGCGGCTTGATGCCCGAGGCAGGCGCGTCGATGACGGAATCCAGGTGCGAGCAAAGCATCAGCGCTGGAGCCGACTCGGCGCCCTTGGATGCGGCGAAAGTGCCGGTGACGTAGGCGTGCTCGTCGACGGTGACGTCGGTGCAGCCCAGCGCCTTGAGCTCTTCGCCCAGGTAGCGAGCCATCTCGTGCTGAGCAGGCGTGGAAGGGGTAACGGTGTCGTTGTCGGGGTTGGACTGAGAGTCAACCTGCACGTAGCGCATGAAGCGCTCGGCGACATCGGGGAGCTGGTTAGTTGCGGTTTCAGACATAGGTATCCTCTCTGGTTCGGGCAAGACCGGCGGGGCGGGTGGTGCAGGTCGCGGCGCGGGTGCGGGTGCAATCGGCGCAGGCGTTGCGGGTGCAATCGGCCTTGGATGTTGTATGCATTTACTGTACCGCAACTCAAAACGAATTAAACCTACCTGCACGAACTTTGCGCGCACATGCCATAATAATTGCAAGAAATGCGAAAGACGGAGCGCTATGACAAACGACTTTTGGACGCCACAATTTCACCTCTTCCCACCTCAGGGCTGGATGAATGACCCCAACGGACTTTGTCAGTTTAAGTCCGTCTACCACGCGTTTTACCAGTACACTCCCGAGTGGCCTGCCAACGAGCTCCGCTTTTGGGGACATGCTGTGAGTAAGGATTTGCTCTCTTGGGAGACTCTACCTATTGCGATTTCTCCAGACGCAGCTTTCGATAAGGACGGCGTGTTTTCGGGTTCGGCCTGGATTGAGACGTGCAACGTGTCGGCCGGCGACTGCGGTCACGGCGGCGTTGTGGCAGCCGGCGACGGCAACGACGACGCCCGCGGCAGTGCAGCGGCCCGCGAGGTCATGCGACTCTTCTACACCGGCAACGTTATGGACGAAACACACCCAGAAGCCGACGGCATTGACGTCGGTCGAGAGGCCTATGAGGTCATGGTGACCTCTGAAGATGGACTGAGTTTCTCGCCAAAGCGCGTTGTTTTGAAGCCGGCCGACTACCCCGATACCTGCACAAACCACGTGCGCGATCCGAAGGTTTGGGAGCAAGACGGGGCTCTGCGCATGCTGTTAGGTGCTCGCGAGAGGGACACTGCGGCTGGTCCCGCGAAATCCGCAGATGAACGCTGCGATTCGGGAGCGGCGTTGATTTACGACTCCAGTGATTGTGGCAAGTCGTGGACGCTCCACTCGGTTATACGCGGGGCTAACGACCTGGGTCATCGTGAGGCGTTTGGCTACATGTGGGAATGCCCTTTTTTGGTGCAGCTAGATGGCCAGGAGTTTCTATCTATGTGTCCGCAGGGGCTAAGAGAAGGCGCTGGTACGGAGCCAAGTGCTGGTACGGAGTCAAGCATCGGCGCGTCCAAGGGGTCGCGCTTGAGCGATTCCGCTAACTTGCAAGAAAACACTTCAAGCGAGCCTCTCGACAAATGGCAAAACATCTGGCAGTCGGGTTATTTTCCGCTTCCAGAGGGGCAGAAGCTTATCAATGTTGAAACTGTTTCCACCGATAGCTTTGTGCTCTGGGATCATGGTTTTGACTTCTACGCACCTCAAACGTTCGTCGACGTTTGTGGCCGAACCATTTTGATTGGATGGATGGGCATCATCGATCCGACTTACCATAGTTATCCTGAAGGCATTGGATTCTGCCACAACCTTACTCTGCCGCGAGAACTTTCGCTGTCTGGTGATGGCGTTATCCTGCAGCGTCCTGTTAAAGAGCTTGATGCTAAGCGACGCGAATGTGTGGAATTTGTCGCCGACACTGTCGTCAAAATAGATCGACTATCTGCAGATATTGAGATTACGGACATATCCGGAGACGGAACTCTTACTCTCAATGACGCGCTTGAGCTTTCTTACTCCAAGGACATTTTTGCCCTGCAATTCATTGACGAGGACACCGCCGCAGGTAGAACTCAACGCTCTATTAGGCTAAAGGAGCTTTCTGAACTGCGTCTTATTGTTGACGGATCTACCGTGGAGATTTATCTGAATGATGGTCGCGTAGTTTTCTCGACGCGATGGTTCCCTGCATCCGAGCGGGTAACGTTGAGCAGCACTTTTGTTGCTGCTAACTCACGAGCATACAGCCTAATCGCGTAACTCGGTGGATTTGCTTGGCATAGTCTAGCTCCGACACCAAAGGAATACTGTTTGTAGTCACGGATTGAAGCCGTTATGCATGAAATTGCATATTCCGTACGTTTTATAAGCAAAATTTTCACAGGACTCAGAAAATTGCCGTTTTTGGGGCCTCAGGCGGTAAAAAATGCGTTTAGTTGGGGATGGAGAAATTTAGTTCAATTTTTTATCTTTATGTTTGCCCAGGAAAGACGAAATAGTTTTAACTATTTCTTTTACTAATTAAGTCAAAATAGCTCATTTTCAAAATGAATACACCAACTAAACGCATTTTTTACCTTTTTGGGGCCAAATTTGCCAAAAACGAGCCCCAAACCAAAGTTTGGAGCTCATTAACGTGCAAATTACAACTTCGCAGCCGATTACGCTGGTTGCGCACCAACTTCGCAGTCGATTGCGCTGGTT
>JABZHD010000076.1 GCA_015259045.1 Atopobium sp.
CACCATAAAGGGCAAAGGACTTTCATTTGCCGAGAATAACGTCTCGTTTCACGACGCATGTGTGACGGACGACCTCTATGAACAGGCATTGCTTGATCTGAAAGTCGCAGAGGAGGCATGCTCATGCTAGATACATCTTTGCAGCCAGCGCAAATTTCTGCCGATGAAGCGCAGATGCTTGCGGGTATGAATACAAAAGAAGTGTTCGGCTGGGTTATGGGTAAGCTTGCCGAGGACGACGAGCTGCTAACTGTTGCCGTTGCCGACTATGGTCGCCGTTTGAATCTGGAGCGCTTCCGAGAGATTAGGCCAGACGGCTACATCCAGTGCGGAATTGCAGAGCAAAACCTCATTGAGGTTGCGTCTGCCTGCGCAAATGAAGGCTTTCATGTTTTTGCACCGTGCTATGCCACGTTTGTGACCTCACGAACGCTCGACCAGATTCGAGTCAACCTTGGCATGATGAAGTCGCCCGTGGTGCTTGTAGGTGTTGCTGCCGGCTGCGAATCTGCAGCTACAGGAACCTCTCACATGGCTGTGGAGGACATTGCGGTCACCAGGACCATTCCGGGGCTTTCCGTGTTCAGCCCGGTCGATAACGCTCAGCTTGCGGCAACGCTCATGGAGCTTGCAAAGCTTCCACGACCAGCTTACGTGCGTATGACCTCGTGTGATGGCGTCAATCTGCATCCAGATGGTTACGTTTTTGATGTCTCTGGTGTCGAAAAACTCTTTGATTCGGCTTGCGTGGCGCACACGGTAGGCGTAGACGGCGTGGCGTCCGCTGAAGCAGCAATGTCCGAGGCCACAACCACCGGAACCGCATCCACCCCTCTTCCAAAGCGCGTGACCGTTCTTGCAACGGGTGCGATAACCAGCCGAGTTGTCGATGCAGCACAGAGAGTTGCAGAGCAGATTGCCGCTCCCGTCCGGACAAACATCGAGGTCTACGGCGTGTCGAGCATTAAGCCACTTGACGCATCTCTGACGGAAATCTGTCAGAACTCTGACGTGATTATTACTATCGAGGAGCACAGTGTTTTGGGTGGGTTTGGCGGTGCAGTTGTCGAGCAGCTCAGTGCTTCAGGTCCATGTCCTCAGGTAATACGCTTAGGCATGCCTGATGCATATCTTGAAGCGGACGTTCACCACAACATTCTTGCGCGTGCTGGACTATCGGTTGAGAGTCTGCAAGAGGTTTTTCTCGCCAACTGTTAAATAGAGGTCCAAAAAATAAAATCCCAAGGGAGCGTGCGCTGCCTTGGGATTTGCGTTCTATGGTGCCCCCAACGGGAATCGAACCCGTATTGCCGCCTTGAAAGGGCGATGTCCTAACCGTTAGACGATGGGGACGCGAAGAAAAAGTATAGCAAAGATGCTGTAGATTTCTAGGGCTAAACGGCACGATTTTAGGCTTACATCTATTCTTCGTTTTCCCACCAGTCCAGTCCGGCCTTAAATGCGTAGTCGCGAGCGCTCTGAGTTACGCCGGGCACCGACTCTGCCCACGAAATAAATTCCGGTACGTCGGCGATAATCGCCTCGGCCTCGTGAACTGCGATAACGTTCTCGGCAAACGTGTCAGGTGTGAAGCTGATCCTGCACGGAATGTAGAGATCAACAAAAGATGGCCTGAGCAGCGCATATGCCGCTCCCTCACCGAGGTTGACAAAGCCTTTCAGCGCGCGCTTTGCCGCGGGCATGCGATTCAACTTGAAGAACAGCAGCGTAAACGCCAGACGCATCCAGGAATTTGACTGATACCCGCAACTCTCGTCAAGCTTGTGGAGCCCTTCCTCATCTTCCAGGCGAGCAAGAACATATGCCAAGGTAAAACGTGCACCTAGCAAATCTGTTGGCGAGAAAAACAGGAGATCTTCACAGGCTTTTTTGGAGAGCTTGAAGCATGCGCAATCGGTTGCGACCTGGGCAATCTGCGCGTAGAGGCGCAAAAGTGGTCGAGCTTCAGCGCAGGTCCAAGCGTCGCCGTGAGTTTGCTTTGCTTGCTCTAGTTTTGGTCTAAAGATAGGGTCAATTTCTTTTTGCAGGTCAAGTAGGTCGTTGAGGATTGCTGCAGGATGATTGTTGGAGATCTGCGCAAGAATTCGCTGTGCTTCAAGGTTGATGCTTGTGTTGGCAAGAGCTGGGTTTTCAATGATATTTGTCATTTGATTATGCAAGAAGTTAAGCAGATCCATCCGACTTGCAAAGAAGTCAGCATCGGAATCAATTTCTTTTGTAATTCCAGCCTGATACTTGCCAATGACATTGACGTATTGAGCAAAAGCCTTTTCTTCTTTATCGGAAATAAAGTCTTCAGGCGAAGCTTCTACCGCAAGCTTCAACTCATAGAGAGCAGCCTCAGATACGATATTCTTTTCTTGCGCATGCTTGGTTACCAGTCGGTCTACCTGCTCACTGATCATGTCGTTAGCGGAATGCTTAATCACTCTGCATCACCACCCGAGCGTGGATTATTTGGCCCATCAATATGCGGTCCGCTTGGTCGCGGGCCAGCGGGACCTCCGGGGAAGCTGGGGCCGACCGGGCCGCCAGGAAAGTCGGGGCCAGCTGGGCCTCCGGGCACGCTGCCGCCGGATTCACCAGGGAACGAATCCGCCGAAGCGAACAACGCATTTGCCTGCATTTGAAGTTCTTTTTCTGCCAGCTCAACGGTTTTTGGGTCCCTTGCCCTAACTTGATCTGCAAGCCAACGGCCAAGAACACCGCGTCCTATCAGGTCATTTCCTTCTTGCAGCAGCACGGTGGCCTCTGCGATGGCAATGATGAGCTCGTCCTCGGAGTAGGGAAGCACGTTGAGGCGAGAAAACTCTCCCTCGGGCAAATCTTTCTGCACAAAGCAGCAAAGCGTTGCCTCGGGATAGCGCTCAATCAGCAGGTCAAGGTAGTGTTCTGCCTCAACCAGCTCACGCTTCTTGAAGTGAATAGCCAGGCGAGCCAGCAAAATCCACGGGTCATCTGCCCCACGAGGCGGATCAAGCTTGCGGTACTTGTCCATGAGGTTGTCGAGGGCGTCCTCGTCCTCGAGTTTTGCGTATGCGAGCGCAAGCGTAAAACGAGCATCGGCTGAATCTGCAGCGTCAAGCTCCAGGAGTTTCTCGCCATATGCGATGGCGTCTTTGTTGCGGCCACAGATAAGCGCACGAGAAGAAAGCGTGGCTAACCAGCGCTTATAGGGGTTGATGGCCAGGCGCTGTGCAAGTTCTGCCTGCTCGGCAGGAAGCCCCTGCGAGGACTCTTGCGCCTTCTGGTAACACGCGGCTTCTACCTGGGGAAGTTTCTCCACAAGGAACTGGTAGTAGGCGTCAAAAAGCCTGCTATTTGAGGCGTGGAGCATGCGCTGGGCGTCAAAACAGTTGGGGTCCAGTTGAATTGCCTGGTTGAGGAGGCGTTTTCCCTGGTCGATAAGGGTCTGCGCCTGAGATTCCTCGACAAAAGGCAGACGATAATCAACAATCTCGGACGCCTGAGCAACCAGGTTAAATGCGCGGTCTTCGTCTGTTTGGGGGAGAGAATCGCGGTCGTTGGAGAATCGCCAGTTGAAGTCCTTCATCAGCGTGGCAATGCTGTCCTCGTCGCTGACTTGCGTGCGAGCAAAGCGGAGGATAAGCCGCTGGTAGTCTTCTTTTACTGGGTCAAACGCCACAGGATTCCTTTCTCTCTTACGTAATAATATCGCAGGTTATTGAGGTGTGCGGCGCAACTCCGCGAGCGTCGTAAGAAGATTGTGAACGGCAGACGGAAACGTTTGGAGTGGACGGGTTTCTCGCCAGAAGGGCGTCAGTTTCCTGTCAGATACGTGCATAAATTTTGAACGATATTGCATAAAATGACACTTTCATTTTGGTACAGGTGTCCAAAATAAGCTAGAATAGAAATGTTGAGAAGAAGTAATTGCGAAGAATGGCTTCGCTAGCCGCTAAGGGAAGCGGCACATAGTTAAGGAGAGGTTTTATGGGACGTTTTACAAATCCACGCGATCTGTATTTTGGCGAGGGTGCTCGTCACGAGGTTAAGAACCTCAAGGGTAAGAGGGCAGTCATCGTTTCCGGCGGTAGCTCCATGCGTCGCGGCGGCTTCCTTGATGACATCGAGAATGACCTTAAGTCCGCAGGTTTTGAGGTTGCTCACATTGAGGGCGTCGAGTCCGATCCTTCCGTCGAGACCGTTATGAGCGGCGCTGCTAAGATGAGCGAGTTCCAGCCAGACTGGATCATTGCTATCGGCGGCGGCTCCCCAATCGACGCAGCTAAGGCTATGTGGATCAAGTATGAGTATCCTGAGACCACGTTTGAAGACATGTGCAAGGTCTTTGGCCTGCCTGAGCTCCGCACCAAGGCTCACTTCTGCGCAATTTCTTCTACTTCCGGTACTGCAACTGAGGTAACCGCATTCTCCATCATTACCGATTACCAGAAGGGTGTTAAGTACCCAATCGCTGACTTCCAGATTACCCCTGACGTCGCAATTGTTGACCCTGAGCTCACTTACGGCATGCCTGTTAAGCTTGTTGCTCACACTGGTATGGACGCACTGACTCACGCTATCGAGGCATACGTTTCTACCGTTGCTTCCATGTACACCGACGGCGACGCTCTGCACGCAATCCGCGAGATTGTCGAGTGGCTGCCAAAGTCCTACGCAGGCGACAAAGAGGGACGTCAGCACATGCATGACGCACAGTGCCTTGCTGGTATCGCATTCTCCTCTGGCCTTCTGGGCATTGTTCACTCCATGGCTCACAAGACCGGCGCTGCATTCTCCGGTGGACACATCATCCACGGTTGCGCAAACGCTATGTACCTGGGCAAAGTTATCCAGTTCAACGCTCGCGACGAGCGCGCAAAGACTCGCTATGCATTCATTGCTAAGGAGATCCTGCACCTCGAGGGCAACACTGAGGACGAGCTGGTAGAGGCACTTGTTCAGAAGATTCGCGACATCAACGACGCTCTTAACATCCCACAGGGCATCAAGAACTACGGCGAGGGTGGAACCAAGTCCGAGACCTCCATCATCGACGAGAAGGAGTTCTTCGAGAAGGCTCCAGAGGTTGCTCGCCTTGCTATCGAGGACGCTTGCACCCTTTCCAACCCACGCAAGCCTACCCAGGAGGAGATGGAGCAGCTGCTTAAGTGCGTCTACTTCGACCTTCCTGTTGAGTTCTAAGATCTAGCTTAGACACTTAGCTTCGCTAAAAGCCTGGTAGCGTTCCGCTACCAGGCTTTTTTGTGCGCACCGGCGCGAGCGTAGGCGCTGCGACGTGCTGGTAACGTGCGCAGGCGTGCGCGGATGGGCATTTCGGTGTCGAAAGTTACTCGAGTCACCTCCAAGTGGTAAAAAATGCGTTTAGTTGGAGATTTCATTTTTCTGCATACAACGTTTTCCCAGATAAAAGTTTTTGAGGCGGTAAAAAATCGTCTTAGTTGGAGATAAAACGTCTAATTTTCAATTTTCATTTCCAACTAAACGCGTTTTTTACCTTTTTCGGCACATAATTTTGAGCCTGAAAATTACGTATTCATGGAAATGAATTTAATTGCAGAATTATTCAGAATTTTGAAACCAAGCCAGAGAAGTTACATGATGAACTCCCGCAGGGTGCCAAACGACAAATCTTACACAGATTTCCTGTGTGATTTCAAATCGGTCAGATTACTTAGGCCATTTCCGGGTATGGAATTCATACTTTTTCGCGAAGGAGTGCTATGGATTACTGTCTTTCGTACTTTTCAGCGTTTAATTTATTAATGAGTTCCTCTAGGCCATTTAACTCGTCATCAACATCAAATACAATGGTCAGAGCGCCACTTGTTCCCGAGTCTACGCCTGGAGCGGCCATGGAACGAGAGCTTGCCGTCTACTATGGGCATCTGCCGGAGATACAAGG
>JABZHD010000077.1 GCA_015259045.1 Atopobium sp.
AATCCAAAGTGCTCCGTCGGTTGGGAACTTGAAGCGATAAAAATCGGTGATCTGACTACCAACTCTGAGCAGCTCAACCACGCCAATCAGATTACACAGTGACGTTGTCTTAATCATGCGTGTAATCAAGTTGATAGCTGGAGGCAAAAGACGCTTGAAAGCCTGAGGTAGGATGACCTTAAAAAACGTCTGCTGGCGAGAAAGGCCAAGTACAAACGCGCTGTCATACTGAGATGCTGGAATTGACTCCAACGCTCCTCTTACCAGGTCACCAAGCTCGGCTGCTCCCCAGAAAGTAAAGACCACAATTGAAGCTCCAATGCCATCAAAGTTGACATCAAACCATTCAGAAGTACCAAAGAACACCACAAAGAGCAGCACCAGCTGAGGCATAACACGAACAATCTCAAGGTAAACGCGAAGAATTGCGCGAACCACCTTGTTGTTGGATCTCATAAAAAGTCCAACGAGAATACCAAGAGGAATGGAAAGCACCACAGAGATAAGGCCAATGTGCACCGTTGTTGCAAGACCTCCAAGAAGGCGCGTTATCACTCCTTCCTGCAGCAAAATGTTATCGACGGGCATAGTCAAGCCTCCTCTCCAGCCAGCTGCCAAGCAAAGAAATAGGAACAAGGATAATCACATAGGCAATTACCAGCATAAAGAGGGCTTCTGTAGTGTCGTACTGCATGCCGATAATATCCTTGGTTACGTACATCAAATCTGCAAGAGCAATGCCGGAAACAACGGAAGATTCCTTAATCAAGAAAATGACGTTAGCAACAAGGCCTGGAATTGCTACAGAAAGTGCCTGTGGAAGAATAACGTGCTGGAGAGCTTGAATCTTTGAGAGGCCCAAAACCTGTGCAGACTCAAACTGAATAGCTGCAACTGATTCAAAACCTGCACGAAACACTTCTGCCATATAGGAGCCACCAAGAAACGTTAATCCCACAACAGCAGCTACCTCTGCATCCATTTTGAGACCAACTTTAGTCAGACCAAAGTAGATAAGAAACAGCTGAATAAGCAGGGGTGTTCCTCTGGAAAGCTCAACATAAACAGCATTAAGCTGACTTAAAACAGGAATTTTTGTCAGCGAAATCTGAGCACTTATCAAACCAACGATAAGCGAGAAGAAAACTCCAAAGGAAGAGATAGTAAGTGTTATTTTTGCAGCTTCTGCATACAGTGGGAGGTGTTCCCCTATGAAGCTCCAGTCCATGCGAATAAATCCTCTCGGGATGTGTGAATACTCACACAAGAGTTACAAAATAGCTTTACGCCCGAGTCTATACCAGGAAAATTTTGCTCAGCGACAATTACACCCTGGTCGTATGTGACCCGGGCACCAGACACATCGCGGTGCATGCACAAAGTGCATTGTATGTCGTAGCCATAATTCGCATGCGTATAATCCTAGTCGCAACTAGGATATTGTCAACTCATAATTGGTAAATTTTTTGATAATGGAAAATTCCTCCACTAAATCCTCAACTGACATACGCGCGTTAGCGGGACTTGTAGAGGGCAGTTGACGTGCGGAAATACCAGTTTGTTGCTCGGTGTAGCGCTTGTAAAATTTTGTTGCCGTCCCCCCAAGTGTAAAAATAGCGCAGATTGATGAATCTTGAATAAGAGCACCAATATTGTGTGGAACTGGATTTGCAATAGAGGCATCACTTGCACCCTTAATGTCACAAGCCTTAAGCACATCACAAAGAGCAAGATGATGTCTTTTACAGAAGTCAATCTTTTCAGGTATGGACTGCAGGGGTTTCTCGCCATAGAGCGCAGCAACTACGCGCCAGAATCTATTCTGAGGATTACCAAAGTAAAAGCCAATTTCTCGAGACTTGGGGCTAGGCATTGATCCCAAGAGCAGCACGCGAGAATCGGGAAAGATGATAGGGTCAAGCGTATTCTCAACATGCGCAAGCAATGTTTTTGTACTATCGCCGGCAGGCCGTGGCATCTTCGCAGCCACAACTACTCGCCTTCTTGCAGCGGCTCAACAAACTCCTGCAAATCATCAAGGCGCAGTACAGTCACTTGGCCGTAGCCGGCTCCACCTGTAGTGCCTGTGTCAATTCCCCACTTATCGCCATCTGACTGGACCCATTGCGCAAGGCCATCAGGAGTAGTGGCGCTGCGATTCAAGTTTTTTGCACCAAAGCTTGCTAACAAAGGAGTGGGTGTATGGCCACAAATTACAACGGGATACGCTGCTTCTGACGTGCGGAAATCCGTAGGATATTGCCAGAACTCTTCACGAATCCATAAAAGGTCATTTTCAGATTGCTTGCTTAAATATTGTTCCAGAGAAGCCTTATCCCACGCAGTTGGCAAGGGAACGCCATTAGACTTTATGCCCGCATGTACCAGAACAAAATCTCTGCCTTGGACCTCAACGGTGGCGTACAAAGGAAGTGCCTGCAGCCAGTCAATCAGCTCACTATATTCTTCTTCAGAAAGCGTCTTGAGCTCAGCAAGCGTTGCATCTCCCCCGTTAATCTGCCACATAAACTGAGCTTCAATATCGGCTTCTGGGTCCAACGCTTGCAGTGCAAGCTGCTCATGATTGCCCATTAAAACCGTACAGTTAGGAAGCTCGCGAATTGTCTTAATAGTGGCAAGCGAGCTAGGACCACGGTCAATCATGTCGCCAAGACAATAGAACACGTCTGACTCGGTTGGATTAATACGCTGTAGAGCACGCCTAAGCGGCTCCACATGACCGTGAATATCAGAAAAAACGTACGTTGCCACAAAAACCTATTCTGTCGAACCTTCATCTGCAAGCGTCTGACCATCAAAGTTCAGATTTTGCGTAAGCTCTTTTGCAGTATCAAGATTAAAGTCTGGCGAGAAGAAAACGTCAAGTGCATATGGCACATTTGCCAGCGCATGGTCATACAAATCCCAGAAACTCTCTTTGCGAATCTCTCCCGTGAAAGGATCAGTCCACTCATTTCCCGCCCTGTTATCAAAATCAGAATCGGAGGATTCCCTTGCCCCGTGAGAGAGCGCCTCAATCAAAGAGAACCTATTTGTACCAAAGGTACGCTCAAGATGACCAAGTAGCTTTCTCTTCTTACCTGTTGGCGAATATGCTAGATGCTGGATAATCCTAAAATCAACAGCAGCTGACGAGAAAATCCTGGTATCGGTAGGTTTTTCATACGTCCATAGCAACGCAAAGAAAAACACCCTATCCAAAACGTAAAGCGTATGCAGCGATGCCTTCAAAACCTCGCTATAAGGCCTATAGGTAGCTACCGTTTTACCAAGATGGGCGTAAAGAATTGCCTCATCAAGGTCCTTCTCGATCTCTGCATGTACTTGATTTTTAGCAGATTCATCCAAGCCCTCAACACCTTGAGAAGTAAGCATATTCTGCCAATAATAAACAAAAGGATGAGCAGTGGAATCAAGCATATAGTGGCAGAGGAATCCCGCAATATAGGCGCGAGCAACCGCAACATCTTTGAGTGGCAGAGGTGCAATTGCGTCTCGCATAGAAAGAAGAAGTTCAGGCGTTTTTTCTTTATGCATGATCGACGCATATTTAGTGTAGCGATGCAGCAGCGGATCTGCTGCTAAATAAAACAGCGGATCTGGACCTTGGTTGCCCAACAGAAAAGCTTCTCGCTCTTCCATCGTAGAAAAACCAAGTTTGCCTGCAGCTATATCAAAGGCATCCTTGCCAAAGAAGTCATGAGTCAAAATTGCGGGCATGTCCATTCCTTTCAGATTGCTACAAACCATTTTACCCAGCAATGGCTCAGTGCGTTAGAGAGAATATAAGACAGCATGTAGTCACTATTGTGAATAAGTTGCCTCTAAGCTCTCTTCAGCTACCGCCCGCCGATTAATAAGCCTTACCCCCTGTAGTAATACTTAAATATTTGATATCTTTAAACATACTTGGGGGAGATATTTTCTGTCTGAGCCATCTAGCTTGTATTGCGACTACAAGTTGGGAAAGTAAGGATCTAAGGAGTGAGGCATTCCTTACGGCACAGTAAAGAAAAACCTGCAAAGACAGAGAATATCTAATTGAGGGGAGCAATCATGGCATGCTGCTATGAGAAGCTTATCTCTGCAGGTAACAAGAGTCTCTGCAGAGTCAAAACATCACGTTCTTCTGACATAAAGAAGCGTGAGTAACATGAATACGGCAAGAAAAATTAAACTCTATAGGATGCTTACGGCCCTTGCCTATGGCGACGCTTATGGCATGCCAACAGAGATGATGTCACCACACCAAATCGATTTTGCATTTCCTGATGGAGTTCAAAGTCTTTCAAGTCCACCTAAAAATGACTTTTTTGGAAGACCTTTTACCGCAGGTCAGACTACAGATGACACAGCAAATGCAATTATTTTGACTAAAAACATCATTGATAACCAGGGAGTTTTTAACCAATCCCGCTACTTTGATGCACTAGAAAATTATGTGGCAACAGAGCCAAACGCTGCTCAGGTAGTTGGCCCTTCCACAAGAGCTGCGTTAGCTAATCGACTTTCTGGCCACTCGCTTAAAACATGCGGTCGCCTTGGAACCACTAACGGATGTGCCATGAAATGTGCGCCGATGGCTTCAATTGTGAGCTGGAAAGACAAACATGCGCTCATTAACAGTGTTACTGAACTTGCGCTTCCCACGCACGGAACCAACGTAGCTATCATGGGCGCATCAATGATTGTGGCCGCCATAAGCAGAGGTCTTTCTGAAAACTCGTTTACGGTTGAGGACGCTCTTGAAACTGCTTTAAGTTACGGACACCGAGCTCTCTACACAAAAATTGGTACACAAATGCCTATGCCTAGCATGTACCAAAAGTGCATCATGGCGCTGGAGTTTTGCGAGGGTGCCAAAAACCTTGAGGCTCCCCTAGCAGCATCAAGAGACATCTACGACTACTGTGGCTGTGGTTACGAAACCATAGAGACCATCCCTGCAGTTCTTGCAGTGGTAAAGCTCTCACAAGGAAAAGTCTCTAAAGCAGCGAGAATAGCTGCAGAGATGGGTGGAGATACAGACACCATTGGATCTATTGCTTGCGCCATTTGCTCTCAGATTCACTATGACGTTTTGCCTGATGAAGTACGTCTGCTTGAGCGCGTCAATGGATACCAGTTTGAAAAACTTGCAAACGATTTGGAAAACGCCACTTCCCTACCGTATGATGTAGCTATCTAGTTTGCGCTCTTTGCGCCATAGCATACGTTTCTTGTAGGAGGCGCCATGAGCTCCTGTGCTCTTATCGATTTGCATGTCCATCTTGATGGATCAATCCCCCTTCCTGCCGCAGCTCAACTTGCAGCAGAAGAGGGGCTTGATTTCTCTTTGGCTGAGCTTCAAGAAAAGATGCAAGTCCCAGCTCATTGCCAGGATCTTAACCAGTATCTTGCAACGTTTGAGTTGCCACTCAAGCTTATGCAGTCAGCACAGGGCATTCGTACGATTGCAAAGGCATTTCACGAGCAACTTGACACAGAGGGCATTCTCTACGCTGAACCTCGCTTTGCACCAGGAAGTCTTACTGCAGGAGGTCTTTCTCAGCAAGAAGTTCTTGAGGCTGCTCTTGCTGGTAGAGCTGACTTCTATGCAGAGCATCCACAGTCAGCGCTCCACACGGCATACATTATTTGCGCTATGCGTGGCACAGGTGAAGCGCTTAAGCACAAAAATGAAGAGTCAATTGATCTGGCTGCAGCGTACCTAGGAAATGGCGTCGTAGCAGCAGACTTAGCAGGAGC
>JABZHD010000078.1 GCA_015259045.1 Atopobium sp.
CTGTTAGACGGAGCGGAAGGCTGTTCAAGCGAGCAACCTGCGCAAAGACCTGCTGTCGAGAAACCCATTGCAGCTAGAAAGCCTTTTCTTGTCAAACCCTTGTAATCAGATGCGTTCATGCGGTTATCACTTCTTTCTTTGAACCAGTTAAGATTAGTGCGTGGATTCTCCACTGTCTTGAGATGTATCCCAAGGAAGCGCACGCTTTTGGACAAGTTCTACGAGCTTCATCAACACCAGCGACAACGCAGAAACCACCACGATTGCTGCAAACATCCTGTCGTATGCAAATGCTTTTCTGACGCGCGTCATATACACGCCAAGGCCAGCATCGCCACCCAGCCACTCTGCAATTACTGCGCCAATTACGGCGTAGGTCACACTCATTTTGAGTCCCGAGAAGAACTGCGGCGCAGCAGCAGCCAACTTAACATGCCAGAAAATCTGTGCACGACTAGCTCCCATGGTGGTCATCAGATCAACCATATCGGGATCAATCGATTTAAATGCCGAGTTCAGCGCCACGGTAATAGGGAAAAACGTTGAAATAGCTACAAGAACAATCTTTGGCAAGAGGCCATACCCCAGCCAAAGTACCAAAAGCGGAGCAATGGTCACAATAGGAATAGTTTGTGAGATAGTTACAAGTGGAGAAAGTAGCTTGTCCAGCGTTTTAAAGAAGTCCATAAGAACCGCAAGCGCAAAGCCAATAAAAACTCCAATGGCCAAGCCAACAAGGGATTCTAAAAGCGTAATCCCTGTATGCGCCATAAGGAGCTGAAAGTCTTTAACCAGTGCAAATACAACCTGAACAGGAGTTGGAACAAGGTAATTTGGAATAATTCCTGCAACAATAACAAGCTGCCAGAGCACAAGAAAAGAAGTAAGGGATATGGCTTGCAATGCAAACTGAGAAAGTTTTTTCATATGCCCTCCTTCTTGTAGTGCGTAAGGATGGCATTGACTCCCTACGCTGGCATTACCCAGATCAGGTTTATGGGTCGCAGCATAAGGTGCTGCCTCTCAGCCAGGCCATTTCCCAGCTCCCCGTATTTTTATTATAGCGTGGATGCCTCTAACATCAAATAAATAGTTAAACAATCTCCCTAAAAGGCCTAATCTAGCAGCGTTTACTTAAATCGCGCATTTTTTGTACGCACTGAAACCGAGTACTCTGAAATCCTATGCCGCGAAGCCACGCGCTCCTAGCCTAACAGAACTAGCCCAAAAGGTCTTTAAGTCCCAGCTTATCTGCCTCGGTAATTTGACGTACGACCTTTACGGGAGAACCAACAACAAGAGAATTGTCTGGAATATCTTTAGTAACCAGACTATTAGCACCAATTACACAGTTATTGCCAATAGTTACACCGGGAAGCACCGTTACGTTTCCGCCAAACCAGCAGTTATCCCCTACCGTAATAGGTAAAGCTCGCTCATACCAAGCATTTCTCTCCTCAGCGTCTAAAGGATGCTGAACGGTGTACGCCTTAAATTGAGGACCCACAAAACTATGAGCACCAAAGGTAATAGGCGCGCAATCCATCAGGTATGCACCGTGGTTAATAAAGCTGTGTGGACCAATCTTGATGTTGAAGCCATAGTCAACATGAAAAGGAGAAACTGCTGCGCTTCCCTCTCCCAATTCGTCGAGAAGTTCGGTCAAAATCTGACGACACTTTTCTTTATCGCTTGGGCGAGTCTGGTTAAACTCCCAGGCTAGATCCTTAGCACGCCAAAAAGCTGCGCTTTGTTCTGCATCAGCTTCACCGCCACACCACTCACCTGCACTCATACGCTCAAGCTTTGATTTCTTATTTTCTGAATTTGCGGTGGTTTGCTTTGGATCAATATCGTACATAGCCAACTCCTTGTGCTTCTTTATGTAACAACAAGAAGTGTAATAAAAGAAGAGCCCCTGACGAGGCTCTTCTCAGCTAGTTTAAAGTTCTTGTAACCAACTACATTGCATCAAAAACATTTACCCACTTAAGCAGGAACTCTGTTTCTTTCACACGACCGCGTGCAAGCTCTGCTGCAGCAATAATGCCAAGCCATTCGTTTACATACTGACGCGTGCAACCCTGCTTGGTGCAATAAAGATTGATGTACTTCTCAGCAAGCTCCTCATCACCGTGGAGAAGCAGGTGCAGATACGTTGTAGCGCAGTCTGCAGCGCCGTTGCCCTGTGTTGCGTGGGCCCAGTCAAGAATTACAGGAGCGCCATCCTCGGTGAGAATAACGTTGGAAGGAACAAAGTCACCGTGGCAGACCTTAGTGTGAGGCTTCATGCCGTCAAGCTTAAGCAGAAGCTCATACCTTGTAGCCTCATCAAGAATGTCTGGAATACTATTAATCATTCGGGTGAACTTGTCTTTTTGGCGAGTCAGAAGTGGTGCCTTATGAGCGTGGATGGCCAGCTCAATATCAACAAACTTATTGAGGTACTCATCCTCTTTTTCTGGATGCTCCTCAATCAGCTGCCTTATTGTTTTGCCTTCAACTTTTCTGGTTGAAATAGCCCAGCAATTACCAACCTTGCTAATCTCTACAAGAGATGGAACGTTGATGCCAGCCTGCTCAGCACGAGTGAGGTTTAAAGCCTCATTCATAATATCAGCAGAAGGTTTGCTTCCGCTGAACACCTTAACGACTGTGTCTCCGTTGTCGTACACAACTTTGTTATTACGCTCGACAATTACCTTTTTATCAGCTTTGAGCTCCATAACAACCTCCAATAAGGTACTCATGCAGATACTCACTATCCACCTAGTAGTATTGTCGTTCTTCTCTAACTTCTCCTGGCGAGAAGAACACTCTTATTGGTTAAACGGTTGGCAAATTCGGTGAACGTAAACATCCCCAGCTAAAGCATGAATTTAGTCCCCTAACAAAAATCCCTCGCTTTCTATGAAAGCGAGGGCTTTGCATACTATATGTAGGTATGTTGTTTACTGATCTTTACGAGTGCGAGCATATGCCCCAACACCAACAAAACCAGCGCCAACCGTTGCAAACGCAACCATAGCTACAACACTTGCATCACCAGTGTCAGGTGTGCGGTGCTTACGCTTCTTACCAGGCTTCTCTGGGGTTGGGGTTGGAGTTACTGGAGTCTCGGTGTTTGTAATGGTAAAGCCATTGACCATATCACCAGTAATCTCTGCAGTGTAACCCTCAATAGCATCCTCAGAGACGGTGTAAGCGATAGCGTGGCCATCTGCTGCGTAAAGATTTACACCATTAAAGGAGCTGGTCCAGTTATTTGCCTCAGAAAGAACAACGGTCTGACCAGTGTCAACACCATCAGCAAGAAGGTGAACGGTTACGGAATCCTTCTTTGTACCGTTCCAAACCTTGGTTACTGGAATATCACGAGTTACAGGAGTGTCAGCCTTGTTAGTGAGAGTTGTAACATTGCCGTTAACCTCAGGAGTCTGAGCAGTCCAACCAGTTGGAGTGGACTCCTGGAAGGTCAGAGTAACGTTATCTGGAAGTCCAGTGAAAGTGTGCTCCCAGTTATTAGCTGCAGAAAGCTCAACAGAGTCAACACGGTAGCCATCAGCAACAAGGTAAACAGTGAGCTTCTCTGGAATAACTGCATCTGGATTTGCAGAAGTGTCCCAAACCTTCTTAACAGTTACATCCTGAGTGCCCTCTTCACCAGTAATAACGGTACCGTTAGAACCAATGCCACCACCACGCTGTGCAGTGTTGCCGTAGATGAGCAGCTTAGCCTTATTCTGTGCAGCAGCAATTGACTCATGACGTGGGTTGGATTCAAGAGCAAGCATATCAGTGTTGTTAACGATATTGCTTACTTCTTCAGTAGTATGACGTGCAGCAGCTGGATCAGCTTCACCAAGGATTGAAGGAAGGTTGATAGTAACAGCGCCATCCTTTGTCCAGTGTGCAGAAGCGCCACCAAGCATGTAATCAGAAATGGTTGCGCCAGTAGACTCACCTGCACCGCGAACAGTTGCAATCTCATCACCAGCACCGTTAGCGGTGTTGTTGAAGAATGCTACGCCATTTTTGGAGTGGAATTCAGCTACACCGGTTGGGCAGAACCAAGCACCACCACCAATAACAGTTGCGGTGTTGTTCTTAATTAGCGCGTTATTAATGTGGACAACATAAGGAACAGAAGCAACGTAAACTGCGCCGCCCTGGTCATTTGCAGTGTTATTGATAATTTCACCAGCATTAAGGGTTACATTAGCAGATGCAACATAAATACCAGCACCAACACCCTTATCGCCAAGCTGGTTGGTGCCATTACTAGTGACCTTGTTTCCGTCAATAGAGCCGCCATTCATGGTGAAGCCAGCGCGATAAATGTTTGGCCAGTTATTCCATGGAGCACCAACCCTGGAATAAGGAACCTTCTGACCACCAACAACACCAACAAACTGGTCGTAGGTAGCAACGCCACCGCCAGCAATGCCAGCAGTGTTGTTCTTGATGATGCCGTTATTCATAACAACGTTGCCGTTCCAGATTACGTAGATACCACCACCGGACTCAGAAGCAACATTATTAGTAATAGAGCCACCGTTGAAGGTAAAGTCTGCCTTTGACTTAGAATCACCAGACTGAGGATTACCTGCGTAAATGTAGACGCCTGCACCTTCTTTGGCCTTGTTGTTAGTGATATAACCACCGTTCATGGTAGCTGTTGTTGTCTCACCGTTTGGATCCAAAGCATAGAGCATCAGACCACCAGAAGAATTAATGGTAGAAGAAGCATCGCCACCAGTGATGGTTCCGCCAGTCATAGTAAAATCTGCATTTCTTACCATAACGCTACCAGAGTACTGATTGGTAAGAGTAGTGTTCTGAATGGTACCGTCACGGAGCTCACCTGTTGCACCATTTGCAACAGTGACTGCGCCACCAAGAGCGTTAGCAACCGTGCTGTCCTGAATGGTGCCGCCAGCCATAACAAACTTTGCACCAGCACCAGTGGTGAGAACTACGCCGTTATTTCCAGGATAAGGTTTTGCCTTACCGTTTTTAATAACGCCACGAAGCAAGGTAAAGCTACCACGGTTCTCAACGGCAAATGCAGTGTTGTTGCCATCAATGGTGGCGCCATCAAGAGTAACTGCGCCGCCAGAAGCAATCTTGAACATATAGAAATTAGAGCCGGTCATGGCACTTGTGATAGTTCCAGTACCCATCAACCTAATGTTCTTATTAGCTGGAACCTGGACTGGAGCAGTAATGGTAAAGTCCGCATTTACCTGAACGATAGTCTGCGAACCATCTGCTGGAGCAGCAGCAATAGCAGCCAGCAGCTCAGCCTCTGAGGTAACAGGGGTGGTGTCTGCGAGTGCTTGCTTTGCAAGTCCTCCAACGAGCGAGAGTGCTAGCACAAACGTAGCAACAATCGCCATGCTCCAACGTGAAAGCCTTTTCATGGCAAAACTCCTTGCGCTTAGGGAGCTTGTAGTGACAAAACAATAAAACAATTACTATAAAAGCGTAAAACAGTGCAACTTTAGCGTACTTTACTCTTCTTTGTCTAGCTGTTCAGGCTCTTCTGGACGATGTTTTAGGCGATCGTATTCTTCTTCGGTTAAAACATCTTCAATTCGCAGGTTAACACCAGAAACTTCAAGGCCTGTCATACCCGTGATTTTCTCGACAATTGTATGCTTAACATCCTCAAAAATCTGAGGCGCATAAGAACCATATTTAATAAGTACAGAAACGGTAACATTT
>JABZHD010000079.1 GCA_015259045.1 Atopobium sp.
GATTTAGGCTTGGCTTAGAGGGTTATAAAGACTCTTCTAATAAAGCTAATAACCTGCCAAAAGCGGGAACGTTTAAAACTATATGGGCAAATCAGTGGGAACCACCAGGATCTCCTACAAGACAGTTTGCCGCAAATTGTTATAGAACTCATTTTGGCAATGATTCAGTCGTAAATGAGGACATTAATAAAGTTCTTAATGAGTATGAGCAGGGTCTACGCGATATTCCTTCGGTCGATATGGTCGTGGGTGGGTTTCCTTGTCAGGATTACTCAGTTGCTAAACCTTTATCTCAGTCGGGAGGTATTGAAGGAAAAAAGGGTGTTCTATGGTGGGACATTTACAAATTCCTAAAAATTCAATTAGATAAGTCTCCTGAGAATGCGGAATGGTGTCTTTTAGAGAACGTTGACCGTCTTCTTAAAAGTCCTGCATCTCAGCGTGGTAGAGATTTTGCAATTATTCTTAGCTGTCTTGCTAGCCTTGGATATTGCGTTGAATGGCGTGTGGTAAATAGTGCGGCATACGGCTTTTCACAAAGAAGAAAGCGCGTATATATTCTCGCACGTAGAAATGCTAACTGGGAGCTTTCAGAACGCTTAACTTCAGGAATTATGTCCCGAGCATTTCCTTTTAATCCTGTGGGCAATATCTCTTATGTTGATATTCCAAAAGATCCATTTGTTGCTACAAAGGACTTTAATTCTGAGAGGTCTAAAACATCTCCGTTTTTAGATGCTGGCGTAATGGTAGATAACCGCGTTATTACCTGTAAAGTTGAAGAGGTTTATAAAGGTCAATTTAAAACACTGGGAGATGTTCTTTCCCCAGAGATTGAAGTCCCAGAGAACTACTTTGTCGATAGTTCACAACTTTATCGCTGGGAATATCTCAAAGGATCAAAACGCGAAGAGCGTACCAATAAGCATACAGGTCAATCGTACTTCTATTCAGAAGGTTCAATGGCATTCCCAGACCTTCTCACTAATCCTTCAAGAACAATTCTTACAGGAGAGGGGGGAGCAAGTCCTTCTCGCTTTAAACACATCATTAAAGTAGGCGAGAGGTGTCGCAGACTTGTTCCAGATGAGCTTGATCAGCTACAGGGTTTTCCTAAGGGCTGGACTAATACAGGAATGAGCGACAACAATCGTGCGTTCTGTATGGGAAATGCTCTTGTTGTAGGTGTGGTAAATCGCATCGGCAAAGAAATCTACAAAGAATTGTAAGATCAAGGCGTCTATCAGGATTTGATAGACGCCTTTCTTATAACCAAATTGCTTCACGAACTCCAAATATTCGATTTATTAAAGAACGTTCAAGAATGACGCTCTTCTCGATAACAGAATGTGGCATAATGCCACTGTCGAAGTAACAATTAATGTTAGTCATTAGTAGCATTTAACAGAGGGGTTTCTATGGCTAAAGTTGCAGTTATCGGTTGTACCCATGCAGGCGTTTTTGCCACTTCTTCAATCCTGGGCGCACATCCAGATTGGGAGGTTCACGTCTTTGAGCGCAATGACACGGTTTCCTTCCTGTCTTGCGGTATCGCTCTTTGGGTAGGTGACCACGTAAGCGATCCAAACAAGATGTTCTACAGCTCTCCAGAAGCCCTTGCAGAGGCTGGCGCTCACGTCCATATGACTACCAACGTCACCTCCGCAGACGTTAAGACCAAGCACGTTGCATGGGAAAACCTTAAGACTGGTCAGACTTTTGAGGATGACTTTGACTACCTCGTAGTCACCACCGGCTCTAAGCCAATTGTTCCTCCACTGCCTGGTATTGACGGACCTCGTGTTCTTCAGTGCAAGAACTGGGCTGATGGTCGTCGTATTCACGACACCATGGCAGAATCCAAGTCCGCTATTGTCATTGGTGCTGGCTACATTGGTGCCGAGCTTGCAGAGCAGCTTTCCGAGCGCCAGAAGGCAGTCACCCTCATCGACATGCTTCCTCGCGTTCTGGCAAAGAACTTTGACAAGGCAATCACCGATCAGGTTGAGGCTGCATACAAGGAGCACGGCGTCACCCTCGCACTTGGCGAGAAGGTCATGAGCTTTGAAGATAATGGCGATTCTGTCACCGTTGTTACCGATAAGGGCTCCTACACCGCAGATTACGCAATTCTGGGCATTGGCTTCCTGCCTCGCACCGATCTCTTTGACGGTCAGCTTGATATGCTGCCTAACGGCGCTATCAAGGTTGACGAGTACATGCGCACCAGCGAGCCTGGCGTCTTTGCAGCTGGCGACTCTGCTTCCATTATCTTCAACGTCACTGGTAAAGAGGACTACATTCCTCTGGCAACCAACGCTGTTCGCCAGGGACTGCACGTTGGTCCTAACATGCTTGAGCCAACTGCTGCTTATGCAGGTACTCAGGCTTCCAGCGCAGTTCAGCTCTACAACTACTCCATGGCTGCAGCAGGTCTCACCGTTGAGGGCGGCAAGGTACGTGGCTACGAGTACGATTCCGTTTCCATCACCGAGAACTACCGTCCTGAGTTTATGCTGACCACCGAGCCTGTTACCGCAACGCTTGTCTGGGATCCAGAGACTCGCCTTATCAAGGGCGCACAGTTCTTCTCGACACATGACGATGTTGCTCAGGCAGCAAACGTTGTTTCTGTGGCTATTGCTGCTGGTATGACCATCGACAACCTTGCAGCTGTTGACCTTCTGTTCCAGCCAAACTTTACCAACCCAGTCAACTACATTGGCTCTGTTGCTATGGCTGCCTGCGCAAAGGCCAAGTAAACTCCGCACATAATGCGCTAAAAGAGAAGGAAGCTGGTATTTCTGCCAGCTTCCTTCTTTGCTATCGAGCCCGAGTCTAGCTCGATTGATGACTGTTTTTTTGCTCCACCTTAATCCTGCATTGCCTTGATGTGGGGCCTATCTTGGCTTTCTACTCACAACGGCAATGTAGTTAAGGTCATCCGCGTGATCGTTGAAGAACGTGAACATGCTGGTGAACATCTTGGTGTTCTCTGGTTTGAGACCGTTTCTAATAACCCTCAGAGCTCCGTCAGCACCCTCATCGGCAATAAGTCCTGCCGGGTTCATAAGCGTCATCTTGCCGTTCTTTGTTTCTGGGCAGAAACCTGCTGACTCAAAGAGATTCTTCCAACCTGCAAGGGTTAAAGGCTTTACGTTGACGTTGATAGTTCTCGAGAGCTCGTGGACCAACTCATCGTCTTCTTTGAGCAGAAGGACGTCATGGGTAAGGAGCACACCGCCTGGCTTGAGTACTCGTGCATACTCTTTAACCGCAGACGCTTTCTGCTGGTCAGAGAGCATGGTGAGCATAGCCTCGTTGATAACAACATCAAAGCTGTTATCAGGGTAGGAGAGGTCTGTAGCGTCTCCATGTTCCACCGTTACATACTGCTCGATGTTGTTTCTCACGATATTTTCTTTTGTCTTAGGAAGCACATCTGCATTGAGATCGATTGCGGTTACGTGGCAGTGGAATCGCTTTACCAGCTCAACCGTAGTGGTGCCAATATTACAAGCCACCTCAAGAATTTGAGTTTCTGGCTTAATCTCTACTGAGTTAAGCAGCCAATTGGTTGCCTCAATACCTCCAGGGCGCAGTCTTGTCTTACCCATACGTAGTAAAAACTCGTGACCAACTTCCATACTAAGACCCCCTTCATACTATGAAAGAAATTAAGTTAGCTATATCTAACTAATACAAGTTAACCACATCATTACCTGCGAAAAAAGCCAAATTAATTGCTATTTTTGAAACAATTTAGCAGGTAGATTGCGACAAAAAATAACCTATATGTCCAATCGTTCTTTTTGTGCATTTTCTTTAGCAGTTTATAAGTTTATAGTGGACGCAAGGTAAGGGCGACTTACTAATTTCCGCAGGTAATTGATGCGGAATACTAAGGAGGAAGTTATGTATTACTCTGCTGGAACGTATGAATCGTTCGCTAAGCCAGAAAAGCCCAAAGATGCCGACAAAAAATCAGCCTATATCATTGGAACAGGTCTTGCGGGTCTTGCTGCTGCTTTTTATCTTGTTCGCGATGGTCAGGTAAAGGGCTCAAGAATTCACCTGCTCGAGAAGCTTGAACTTGCAGGCGGAAGTTGCGATGGTCGAAAAGACATTAGCAAGGGTTTCTATATGCGTGGTGGTCGCGAGATGGACAATCACTTTGAGTGCATGTGGGATATGTTCAGAGACGTTCCCTCTATTGAAACACCTGGCGTCTCTGTACTTGATGAGTACTACTGGCTCAACAAGCACGATCCTAACTACTCTCTCTGCAGAGCTTCCGAGAAGTGCGGCAAAGACGCTCACACAGACAAGAAGTTCAAGCTTGATAAAGAGTCTTCACTTGCACTTGCCAAGCTGTTTATGACTCCCGAGAAGGACCTTGAGGGCAAGAAAATTAGTGACGTTCTTCCTGATTCTTTCTGGAACACTAACTTCTGGCTCTATTGGCAAACTATGTTTGCGTTCCAAAGGTGGTCCTCTGCTCTTGAGATGAAGCGCTATCTTTGCAGATTCTGTCACCATATTGACGGTCTGCCTGACTTTACTGCGCTGCGTTTTACCAAGTACAACCAGTATGAGAGCATGATTTTGCCACTGGTCAGGTATCTTGAGAATCACGGCGTAAGCGTTGACTACGGTATGGACGTCAAGAACGTCATTATCAACGACACCAATGGTAAAAAGGTGGCCACTCAGATTGTTTACGAGAAGAACGGCTCACAGCAGACCATCGATCTAACCGAAGACGATTTAGTGTTTATCACCAATGGCTGCTGCACCGATACCTCTTGCTATGGCGATCAAAATACCGCTCCAGACATTAGCAACGTCAGAAATGGCGTAGGGGAGTCCTGGGATCTGTGGAAGAATATCGCCGCTCAGGCCAAGCATGGCGAGTACGGCAATCCCGATAATTTCTGCAGCGACTTTGAGGCAACCAACTGGATGAGCGCTACCATCCAGACAAAAGACGAAGAAATTATCAAGAAGATTATTGGCGTCTGCAAGAGAGATCCAAGAGAAGGTAAGGTCACAACCGGCGGTATTGTAACCGTCAAAGATAGTACCGATAACTGGTACCTCTCGTGGACCATCAACCGTCAGCCACAGTTCAGAGCACAGGACAAGGACACCGTACTTATCTGGGTCTATGCATTGAGCACTAACAAGCCTGGTAACTTTGTTAAGAAGGCTATGCGTAACTGCACCGGCGAGGAAGTGTGCCAGGAGTGGCTCTATCACATTGGCGTTCCAACCAAGAAGATTGAGGACTGGGCAAAGAACCGCTGCAACACCACTACGTGCTTCATGCCTTACATCAACGCATTCTTCCAGCCAAGAAAGGCTGAGGACAGGCCTCTTGTTGTTCCTGAGGGTTCCGTTAACTTTGCCTTTATTGGACAGTTTGCCGAGACTCCTCGTGACACCATCTTTACTACGGAGTACTCAATCCGCACTGGTATGGAGTCTGTCTACACGTTGATGGATGTTGATAGAGGCGTACCAGAGGTTTGGGGTTCTCAGTACGACATCAGAGAGCTTCTAAGGGCAACCTACTATGCTCTAGATAAGAAAACGCTTGATAAGGCTCCACTCTCATTCAAAGAGAAGATGCTTTTGAAGGTAGCTCTTAAAGCTCTTAAGGGCACC
>JABZHD010000007.1 GCA_015259045.1 Atopobium sp.
TTCTTAATTGAAATATCCGCAACAGCACGAGCAATATCAGTTGCATCAGAAAGCGCCAGTGAAACATCAGATACGGCTAGTGCAGGTGAATCGTTGATACCATCGCCTACCATTGCAACGGTGTAGCCCTCCTGCTGGAACTTCTTAACATACTCGCACTTATCCTCTGGGAGAATCTGTGCCACATAGTCGTCAAGACCCAGCTTCTGAGCAACGCTTGCTGCAACGTTTTCTGAGTCACCGGTCAGCATAACCATACGCTTAACGCCAAGAGCACGGAGCTGCGAAATAGTTGCTGCTGCGTCTTCCCTTACAGGATCGGTAATGCAAATTGCTGCAATAAGCTTTGAATCCTCGGACATGAAGATAATGGACGAGGTTGGAGCAATCTGTGCAATGTCGTCCTGAATTCCCTCGGGCATTGGGGTCTTCTCGTCATCAAAAATGAAGTGAGCAGAACCAATGCAGACCTCTTTGTCGTTAACCTTGGTACGAATACCGTGAGCAACAACATATTTGACCTCTGCGTGGAACTCGTCCTTGTGCTTAAGACCACGTACCTTTGCCTCGTTCACAATTGCGCGAGCCATGCTGTGTGGGAAGTGCTCCTCAATACATGCTGCAAGGCGCAGGAGCTGGTCCTCGGTGCGATCGCAGAAGCTGACAATACACTCAACGTGTGGAACTGCCTTTGTTAGCGTGCCTGTCTTATCAAAGACGATAAGATCTGCTGCAGCGATCTTCTCGAGGTATTTGCCGCCCTTAACCGTCATGCCAAACTTAGCTGCCTCATCCATAGCACTACCCACTGCAACAGGAGTGGAAAGCTTAATGGCGCAGGAATAGTCAACCATAAGAACGGTCATAGCCTTAGTGATGTTTCGAGTGATGCCCCAAATACCAAAGAAGGCAAGGAAGCTATAAGGAACCAGTGCGTCAGAAAGACGCTCGGCCTTTGACTGTGCGCCTGCCTTAAGCTCAGCAGACTGCTCAACCATATCAACAATGTTATCGATACGAGACATTCCTGGAGGAGCAGTGACGCTTACCATGAGGTCACCGTCTTCAAGAGCGGTACCAGCATAAACGGTAGAGCCGGGTTCTTTGGTAACAAGACGAGACTCACCTGTCATGGCGGCTTCGTTCATCTGGCCAATGCCCTCAACAACTTTGCCGTCAACAGGAAGAACGCCACCAGCGCGCTGGTGCAAAATCATGCCCTTCTCAACCTCGGAGAGAGCAATCATTACGTCCTTGCCGTCAATACGAGCCCAGACGTTCTCAGAGCGCGTAATCAGGCCGTCACGGAGTGCAAGACGAGCACGGCTGGCAACGTGGTTCTCCATAGCTGCAGACAGCTCAAGCAGGAACATGACAGTAGAAGCATCTGCCCACTCATTTCTTAGAATGGAAGTGGTGATAGCGGTTGCGTCCAAAACCTCAACTGTCAGCTCTTTCTTGAACAGACGCTTAACGCCTTCCACCACAAATGGAATAGCGCGGAGAATAACGTAAGCATAGTTAGCAACTGCAGGAAGTGGCAGAGAACGCATAATCCAGCGGCGTGCGAATGTAGTCACAACCTCCATCTGGAAGCGGTTGTTCTCTAGAGCCATCTCGATTGAGCTACAGAAGTCCTCAAGACCTGCCTCTTCTTCTCGTGGCAAGTTCAAGACATCAAAAGCACCAACAGCCGCAAGTACCTGGTCTCTCTTAAGAGGATCAAACCTTAGCAAGAGAGAGCCGTTTGCCATATGAACTTCTGCGTGACGAACGCCGTCAACACGCATCAGCTCATAGGAGATACCACGAGCTTCAGCCTCATCAATATGACCCAGGTCGCATTTTGCACGAATGCGACCTGAGATTTCATTAGTAATTGTGAAGCGCATGAATTATGCCTGTGCGCCCTCTGCGTCGACCTGCTTGGTAACCTCAGCGCGGATACCCTCCTCGAGCTCAGCAAGGCGAGCGCGAACAGCAGCGTCAATCTTGGACTCACGGCGTGCCTCAGCGACAACGTCGTTAGCCTCGTCAACAACGTTCTGAGTCTCTGCGGAAACGCGGTCAGTTACGCGAAGACCACATGCAGTTGCCTTGACAGCTGCCTTGTGAAGAGTGCCGTTAGAAGCAAGACCAGCAACAACGCCAGCAAGTGCAGCGCCACCGGCTGCGAGACACCAATTGTTCAGTTTCATAAAAATCCCCCATCTGCTTTTTGCAAATTAATCGGTTAGTGACCTATTGAAGATAAAATTATTATACGAAAAAAACAAGTGAAAATCATTACTAATTAGTTATCCTAATGAAACAATTGTGCACAAGTAATTTCTTACCTGCGAAAACGTTTCCTATGGTTAGCCATGGTGTACATATAAATTTTGTGAAGATGCCGCTCCGAGGCGTTACTTAAATTATTGATATTTGCTCATATAGGCTATCAATTAAATGAAAAAATAACATTCTTTCTATGTCGTTATTGTGAAATTTAAATTGTGTACAATTTATTTGTGTTAGGTTACAGCTGCTGGGGTACACTACCCAATACACAAAGCCATCCAATGCTTCGGACAATCCGCGGCTAGTTGAAAGGAACATCATGGCAAACTCCAATATCTATGACCTCTCCGTAAAAGAGCGTGACGGCTCCCTAACTTCCCTCTCCTCTTTTGATGGAAAGGTTCTTCTGATTGTCAACACTGCAACCGGTTGCGGCTTTACCCCACAGTACGAAGATCTTGAGCGCATTTATGCTGCTTATAAAGATCAAGGCTTTGAGATTTTAGACTTCCCTTGCAATCAGTTTGCAGACCAAGCCCCAGAGTCCGATGAGGAGATTCACCAGTTCTGCACTATGAAATTTGGCACCGATTTTCCACAGTTCAAGAAGGGCGACGTCAACGGAGAGACTGCAAATCCTCTCTTTGTGCGTCTTGCAACAGCTTTCCCTTTCCAAGGCTTTGGTAAGGGCATCAAAGCCCTTGCGCTAGATAAATTTGCAAAGGCAAACAACAAGAAGTTTGGTGACAAGGCTTATATCATGTGGAACTTCACTAAATTCCTTGTAGACCGCCAGGGAAACGTTGTTGCACGCTTTGAGCCAACCACCGATATGGCAGAAGTTGAGTCTGCAATTAAAAACCTACTTGCATAAGGCGAGAGGACCGATTTACTCATGAGTTTTTCTCAAAAAGAAATACAGTCCGTTGCAGCCGCTAGCACTTTTGCTAGCGGCTCTTCTACACTCGACAACTCCCCCGATATCCCCGAGCTTCTCCTCAAAAACCAGCTCTGCTTCCCGCTCTACAGCGCCTCAAAAGAAGTGGTACGAAGGTATACTCCGCTACTTAAGCCCTTTAATCTGACGTATACGCAATACATTGCCATGTTGGCGCTTTGGGAACATGAATCCTTGGATGTCAAAACCTTAGGTGAGCTTTTATTTCTTGATTCAGGCACCTTGACTCCACTTCTTAAAAAGCTTGAGGAGAAGAGCCTTGTACTGCGTCAAAAAACAAACAAAGACGGACGTCAGCTGATTGTTTCCCTCACCCAAAAAGGCAAAGACCTTAGGCGAGAAATGCAAATAGTCCCACATCAGATTGGCTCATGCGTTAATCTCTCGCCCGAAGAAGGCGCTGAGCTTAAACGATTGCTTTTAAAGGTTCTTTCTAACGTTACAGAAAGCTAGATTTACTATGACCCAATCACAGGTAACCATTACCTCTTCTGAACGTGAAACCGCCATTGTACGCACGAGCGCCATTGGCATTACAGCCAATGTTGCTCTTGCGGCATTCAAAGCAGCTGTGGGCATTTTATCTAACTCAATTGCCGTTACTCTTGATGCAGTGAACAATCTCTCCGATGCAATCTCATCAATCATTACCATTGTGGGAACAAAACTCTCTAACAAAAAAGCTGATCGCGAGCACCCCTTTGGACACGGACGCATCGAATACATCACCACAACGATAATTGCTGCAATCATTATGTATGCAGGTATTTCTTCACTCATCAAATCCATCCAAGACATCATAGATCCTGTTACTCCAGACTACAGTCCCCTGTCTTTAGTCATCATTGCAGTAGCTGTGCTGGTAAAGATTATTTTGGGTCACTACGTCCGCTCTGTAGGTAATCGCGTAAACTCCGACACCCTTATTGCATCTGGTTCAGATGCACTTTTTGACGCTATACTCTCCACTTCTGTTTTATTAGCTGCGCTTATCTTTATCTTTACAAAAATCAGTCTTGAAGCATATGTGGGCGTTATTATCTCTGTGTTTATCATTAAAGCCTCAATCGAGTTATTACAGGGCTCCATTAAAGAAATTATTGGCATGCGTCCTGACGCTGCTCTTTCAACACTTATTTACAACATTGTGAAAGAGGATCCAGACGCAGAAGGCGTCTACGACCTTATTATCCACAGCTATGGCCCAGATAAATTTGTTGGCTCATTCCACACTGAGGTTCTTGATACCACTTCAGCTATTGAGATTGATACGATGAATAGGCGTCTAAGTACAGAGATTTACAAGCAAACATCAGGAAAAATCATTATTTCAGCTATTGGTATTTATGCGAGAAACACCACCGATAATCGCATTGTAAAGATGCGTACTGAAATAACTGAAATGGCTTTAGCTCATGAAGGTGTTCTTCAAGTTCATGGTTTTATTGCTGACATTGAAAATCAATTTATGGCCTTTGATGCAGTCATTGAGTTTGGCTATGACGGTAAGCAAATTGTCCACGATATTATTCATGAAGTAGAGGCAGCCTACCCTGATATGAACGTCTCGGTTCTTTTGGACCGCGATACAAGCGATCTTTCTGAACATGAAGAAGACAGAGACTTGCACTAAAAGCAAGTAAATACATCCTAAAAAAGGGGCGAGCCGCTGACACCCAGAGTCAGCGGCTCGTGTTCTACGCTCGCAAGAAAGGGAGAGGGTCTTTCTTCGAGCTACGGGAACCTGAATAAAGCAAGCAACTAAATTGCTTAAAAACATAGTAAGTTAACCGAGGGAAACTTACAAGAATTTTTTCAGTTTTTTTATCTAATTTCGTAAACTCTACAAAAAGTTAGACTAAGTTTACATGTCTATGGATTTTTATCTTATATCAAGAAAGTCCGAGATAAACATAAACAAAATCCCCCGCACCGAATTGGTGCGGGGGATCAGGTCAGCGTACTCAGCTAGTAGTAGCTTATGCCTTTGCAACCTCGGTAAGGTTGGTAAGGATCTTGTCGTCCTTCTTATCCCACTTTGGAGCAGGACGGAAGAGCTGGAAGAGAATTGCTGCCAAGAAGATGAAGGCAATAACAGTCCACACACCAAAGGAACCAAGGACAAAGAACTCCCAGAACTGATTGATCATCAGGCCAACAATCCATGCAAATACGCACTGATAGCCAATAGCAAACCAGAACCACTTAGAGTCGTTCATTTGTCGACGAATAGAACCTACTGCAGCGAAGCAAGGTGCGTCAAGCATATTGAATGCCACAAATGCACACATTGCACCAACGTGGAGGATACCACCAGCATCAGTAAACATACCAGCAAAGCCAGACCACATAGTGACAGACTTCTCACTTGCATCGCCAAGGCCATAAAGAACGCCAAAGGTGGAAACAAGATTCTCTTTTGCAATCAAAGCAGAAATAGAAGCTACAGTTGCCTGCCAATTTCCAAATCCAAGTGGAGAGAAGATAAATCCAATAGAACCGCCAATAGCAGCAAGCAAAGAAAAGTCCATAACATTATCAGGAGCACCCTGAATACCTGGGAGATAGCCGAATACTCCATTTGCGCCGTCCCAGTTAGCCCAGCCAAAATTGGATAAAACCCAAATTCCAATTGCTGCAGCAAAAATAATGGTACCAGCTTTAATAATATACGCAGAAATACGCTCCCAAACATGCATTGCCCAAGACTTAAGAGAAGGCATGTGATAATCAGGAAGTTCCATGACAAATGGTGCTGGCTCTCCCTCAAAAGCCTTAGTCTTCTTTAGCATGATTGCAGAAATAACAATCATAGCTACACCCAAGAAATAAAAGGCTGGGGCAATCCACCAAGCAGTAGTTCCTCCAATAAGAACACCCATAATCAAGGCAATAATAGGCTGTTTTGCCGAACATGGAATCATAGTGGTAAGCATAATCGTCATGCGACGATCTTTCTCATTTTCAATAGTACGAGTAGAAAGAACGCCAGGAACACCACAACCAGAGGAGATAAGAAGTGGAATAAAAGACTTACCTGATAGACCAAAACGACGGAAGACACGGTCCATAACAAAAGCAACGCGGCTCATATATCCGCAGTCTTCCAAGAAACACAACATAACAAACAAGACAAACATCTGTGGAATAAAGCCAAGAACAGCACCTACGCCGCCGATAATACCGTCAACTACAAGACTGGTGATGACGGGGCTTGCGCCAGCACCCTCAAGAGCGCCGCGAGCAAGCGTAGGAATACCAGGGACATACATGCCGTACTCAGATGCCTCTGGCTCAGTAGCAGCGCCTTCAACAGCGGTCTTGAAGCCCGCAGCAGTTACGCCGCCCAGAGTCTGAAGTTCTTGACCTTCAGCAAGAATTGGGTTGCCGTTTGCGTCAAGCTGAAGAGGATTGTCGTCAGTATCAACGAAGTTGCCATCCTCATCATGAACTGGTGCGCTCAGAGCAACAACGTTCTTCTTGGCAGTCTCTGCCTCAAAGCTGGTGATAGCGTCAGAATCCCACTGTTTTGCGGAAATTGCAGCACGCACCTCAGTAGTATCAATGCCAGCCTCGTCAGCTGCGTTGAGATAAGCGTCGATCTGGTCACCATAGTGATGCGAATCAAAATCATCTTTTGCCTGACTATACTCTGCATCTCCGATGCCTAATACGTGAAAACCTTTGTCAAACAGATTATCATTGACCCAGTTAGTAGCATTGATGCCAACAGTAGAAATAGAGATAAAGTACACCAGGGACATAACAATAACAAAAATAGGAAGACCGAGAATACGGTTAGTGACAACACGGTCAATCTTCTCGGAAGTAGACAGCTTCTTAGGTGCCTTTTTGACACAAGCTGCCATTACGCCAGCAATCCACTCATAACGGTCAGACGTGATGATGGACTCAGCGTCGTCATCACGAGATTTCTCAACTGCAGAAATAATCTTCTCAATTTCTGCGGTCTTCTCGGCAGAAAGATTAAGAGGGGCAATTGCAGCTGCATCGCGCTCAAAGACCTTAATTGAATACCAACGAGAAAGAGATGCTGGAGCAAGGCCCTCGATTGCAGCAGCAATCTTGCCAAGAGCCTCTTCAACCTCTGGGGTAAAGCACTTAACACCCTCAGCAGGAGTTCCCTCCTGGCCAGCCTTAATTGCCGTCTTTACCAGAGTATCAATGTTCTTGTTACGAAGTGCGGAGACCTCAACAACCTCAACGCCAAGCTGCTTAGAAAGCTCCTTGACATCAATGACGTCACCAGACTCCTTGAGCAGGTCAACCATGTTAAGACCAAGGACAACTGGACGACCAGCCTCAAGAATCTGAGTAGTCAGATAGAGGTTACGCTCTAGGTTAGTAACATCGAGAAGGTCAATGATAGTATCAGGGCGCTCGTTAATGAGATAGTCACGTGATACCTGCTCCTCAGGTGAATAAGGAGACAGAGAATAAATACCAGGAAGGTCGACAAAGGTGACGTCCTTATCAGCTCGCCAGTTTGCCTGCTTCTTCTCAACAGTAACGCCAGGCCAGTTGCCGACGTAACCGTTTGAGCCCGTAAGCTCATTGAATAGGGTGGTCTTACCGCAGTTTGGATTACCTGCAAGACCAATAATAGTCTTTTGTGCCATTAGGCTTCCTCTACCTTGTGAACGTCTACTACTTCAATGCTTGCAGCTTCATCCTTGCGGATAGAAAGCTCGTAGCCACGAACTGTGAGCTCAATTGGGTCTCCCAGTGGTGCTACCTTTTTGACGTGAACCTCAGTACCCTTAGTAAGGCCCATGTCCATGATGCGACGTTTCACGGCGCCTACACCCTTTAGCGCAGCAACCGTGCAACTCTCCCCCACCTTAACTTCTTTCAGAGTTGCCATAACCTTCCTTTCATCGAAACACGTATTAAAAGCCGCGGGTTTTACCAGCAGCGCAATACAACAAAGTGTTTAGAGCGGAGAAACCATGATGTGCGACGACATCTGACGGTTCAGTCCAAGTCGTGCACCCTTAACGCTAACAATAACGTCGCCGTTGACTCGTGAAATAACCTTTACCTCGGCGCCCTCAACAAAACCAAGTGTTGAGAGGTGCTGGCGAAGATCAGAAGCACCCTTAACCGTTACGATCAACGCAGTCTCTCCCTCACCAAGCATGGCAAGAGGAAGAACTGGACCAGAATTCGCAGGACCCTGTGAGGTCTTTTCTGTATCCATGCATCCCCCAAAATAACGTAGGCAAACTAAGTTTGCTCTTTCGAACTTTTACTTCATTAGTATCAACTAAAAGTTAAGGTAATTCAACTTTCATTTAATAATTAAAATAAAAATAAGGCGAGAAACTCTGTCTACCAGTGGTTTCTCGCCTTATAAATATTGCAACTTTATTTCAGGTAATCCTAGTTTTACGTAAACATAAACGATTGTTTGCTCAAGCTTACGGCAAGCTGTGTGACATCAGCCCGTATTCTGCAGACCTGCGGCAACACCAGACACGGTGCACAAAATCAAATACGTAATGTTTGCACGTTCCTCTGGAGTAAGCATGTCATCCCTTATACGAAGCTCAGACAGGGCATGCACCTGCGTAACCGAGAGAATATTAACAAATGGCAGACGCAGGCGGATAACAGGACCAAGCACACGACGGTTCTCCAACGGCCACTTGTTACCGGTGATAGCAAGGACCCACTTGCGCGTCAACGACATCTCGGAGAGAACCATCTCCGAAAGTTCAGGGCGATCACCCAGAGCCAGATAAAGCCTTGCAATACGAGCATCAATTTTGGAGATTGACATCTCAATGTTGTCGATAAACGTAGTGAACAGCGGCCACTCTTTATATGCCTCGCGGAGGCGTTCGATATCCCCTACTGCCTCGCAGGCACTGCCCAGTCCGTACCAAGCAGCCAGGTTGATACGAGCCTGTGACCAGGAGAAAATCCAGGGGATAGCACGCAAGTCATCAAGAGACTTGGCGCCCAGGCCACGTTTTGCAGGTCTTGAACCAATGGGGAGAAGACCAATCTCTGTCAGAGGGGTAACAACCGAGAACCACTCAGCAAAGCCATCGGAGTGAATGAGCTCCAAAAAACGCTGCTTGGACGCTTTATCAAGCTCAGAAGCGAGCGAAGCAAACTTCACGTCTGTCTGGGTATTCTTCTGTTCAATAGAAGGTGCCATCTGAAGCAGTGTTGCTCCAGCAACGGACTCTACGTGACGACGAGCAAGCGTTGGGTCACCATAGCGAGCAAAAATAACTTCTCCCTGCTCAGTAAGTTTAAAGCGACCGTTGACTGAGCCTTTGGGCTGAGAAAGAACAGCACGGTTTGCAGGACCACCGCCACGACCAACTGCACCGCCACGACCATGCATCAAGATAAGGTCAATGGAGTTCTTCTCTGCCCACTCTGCCAAAGCAGCCTGGGTCTTATGCAGCACCAACGTTGCCGTAGTTGGTCCCTCGTCCTTCGAGGAATCGGAATAGCCCAGCATGACCTCAAGCTTGCGGTCTGTCTGAGCAAGACGTGCCTGTACCTCAGGAAGCTGAATTACCTGGTCAAGTGTAGCAACAGCGTTCTCAAGGTCTTCAATTTGCTCAAAGAGTGGAATAACGTCTAGTACAGGAACGTCTTCTTCATTTGCAAACGCAAGACGTGCAAGTTTGTAGACATTCTCAACATCCTGAGCAGACTGCGTAAACGAAATAATATAGCGACGAGCAGCGTTGATACCGTTCTTCTTTTGAATTGAACCAATGGAGCGGAAGGTATCCAGCACTTCTTGAGTCATAGCATCAAGCTTGGCGGGTTTCTCGGCAGTTGATGGATGTGCCTCAAGATCTGCAAGTGCGCGCTTGTGCACCAAAGAGTGCTGACGGAACTCCATCTCTACCAAGTGGAAGCCAAAAGTTTGAGCCTGCCAGATAAGCTTCTGAACAGGACCGTAGGCAATACGGAAAGCCCCTGCTTGAGCCAGTGAATCCTGAATAACGCGCAGATCAGCAATAAACTCTTCAGCGTTTTGATACATCAGGTCAGCATTGCGCTCAATGGTGGCGCTGAGTCGGCCAGAAATGACGCGCATTGCCGCACGGTGCAACTCAGACCCAGCCTTATCAATAGCCCTAGAGGGCAGGGCCTGGCTCATTTCTACCTGCTGTGCCCAAAGATTGACAAGCGCAGGCGAAGCTGGAGTAGAAATACCATCAAGCGTCAGGCCTCGACTGACTTCCTTGGTAGCCCGAGCCAGTGCCTGCAGTACGTGTACACGGTACTTCTCGGCAACTTGGCGAGAAACCAGAGCAGTAACATTAGGGTTACCGTCGCGGTCGGAGCCAATCCAACTACCTGGACGGAAAAATGGTGGGCAGACAGGCGACACACAACCAGCGTTTTCTCCCAGCACCCAGTTATCAAAGCGGCGATATACCGAAGGAACCATCTCAAAAAGGGTGGTATCAAAAATGTTGAGGACAGTATCTGCCTCCTCCAAAGGAGTTGGCTTTTTATGGCCGATAGGAGACGTACGGAATAGGCCGTCAATCTCTTGCAGCATGCGACGCTCGTTTTCCACACGAGCAGGACCACCAAGCCTCTGACGCTCATCAAGAAGCTCTGAGATGGTACGGATTCGGCGCTCAACGTTTTTACGACGAGCCTCAGTTGGATGCGCGGTAAAGACGGGGTGGAACTCAAGACGATTAAGACGTGCTTTTGCCTCTTCTTCACCGCACTCGTCATAAGCTGTCTATATGCAACGGTTATCTCATTGATAGGGTCTTCTGCAGAAGATGGATCAACAGAAGCCTCACGAGAGCGCAGGCTGGTAACGCGATAATTCTCTTCACAAAGATTTGCTAAGTGGAAGAAAGTTACAAATGCGCGCATGAGAAGCACAGAGTCTTCCATGCTTAGGTTGTCAATGGTAGAAGCAAAACGCAGAAAAGCATTAAGCGATTCCTTCTCTGAATCTACTTTGAGTACCGCATTGATTGCCTCAAGCAGCAAAGGTGCGCGAGTTGTAGACAAATCATCTGGTCCAGCTTTAATTGCTTCAACCAACAACGTGTCAAAACTAGTAAGAAGATCTGGATTGTACTCAGCAAGCACTTTTCTTACCAAACGCAAAAAGAAGGTAAGGTTATCGCGCAGAGGAGCTGGCGCTTTAAGCGCTTGAATAAGGGTACGAGCAGCAGCAATCTCATTCCCGCGTCGTTCAAGAAGCGACTGAGCTACTTCAGAAGTTGTTGCACCATCGATGGGTTTCTCGTCAAAAGAAGCATTGCTGGACTCTAGATTTGAATCTTGAGGATTGCCTGCCATGCTCATCCTTTCCCACATGACTCAGAATACGTACTATCTACCATACCCTTTTGTAACAATCTTCGCACGATTGTTTGTCAATCTGTTACCTAATGTACATCGTGGACTACAATCGATACAACAAATAAAAATTGATATATCAAAGTTTCTAACCGCGCTAAAGAAGATCTTAGGTTTTACATGCTCAATCCATTCAAGAAAAGTCGTACTGCGTACAACAATTCTTCCGTACATAAGCAGGTAGAGCGTCTACGCACACCTCGCTATGAGCTTGATGACTCGCGCACAAACGGGGGTCAACCTGGCATTGTGGTTACATGGTGGACCAGGCTTCTCTCTGCCGTGGTCTCTGGCGATATTGCTAATCAAGACGAGCAATACTTGGCACATCAAACGTCCCAGGATTATCTCTTCAATGCACTTGGACAAGGTGCCTGGGGTGCACTTTTCCCGCTTTTAACTGTTGTTTGCTCCCAGCTTGTTGGCATTGAACAAGCAGGACTTTTCTCCATGGCATTTGTTGTGGCAACGCTTTTGTTATTTATTGCCCAATACGGCGTTCGTACGTATCAAGTTTCCGACATAGCTGAACAACGTAGTTTTTCTGATTACCAGATTCAACGCGCAGCTACTGTTGTTGTCATGGTGACAGTTGGCCTTATTTGGTGTTTCTTTAAAGGCTACACCGAGCCCATGTTTTCTATCTGTACCGGAGCGTTGCTCTTTAGGGCAGTTGACGGTATGGCCGATGTCTACGAAGGTCGTCTTCAGCAAAAAGACAAACTCTACCTCGCAGGACTCAGTCAAGCTCTTAGGTGTAGTGCCAGTTTTATTCTCTTTACTGTTGTGTTGTTTGTTACCAGAAATCTTGTATGGGCAAGTTGGAGCATGGGTATTTGTGCCCTTGTTACCTTGGTATTTGTTTCTGCTCCCCTAGCCATTCTTGAGACCGATAAAAGCGTGCGCTTCAAGCTTGCAAACATCAAAGATATCTTTGTACAGTGCTGGCCTCTCTTTTTAGCACTTTTCCTCTACAACCTTATTGATTCTTTGCCAAAGTTTGCCATGGAAGGCACGCTTTCTTACAGCAATCAGTTGTACTTCAACGCACTTTATTTCCCAGCCCACACTATTTTGATGATCTCTACGCTCATCTACAGGCCACAGCTCTTCAAACTTGCTAGTTTGTTAGAAACCTCAATTCATAATCCCGCTAATAAGAAACGCTTTGGCGTAATTGTACTTGCAATGTTTGGAGCCATTGCCGTGGTCACCATTAGTACCGCTGCATTTGTCGAGTTCATTGGCATTCCTCTTAACGGCTTCTTATATGGCGTTGATTTTGAGCAATATCGTGGACTTGCACGCATTATGGTGGCCACGGGTGGACTTTGTGCTGCGATCGACTTTTTGTACCAGCTCATCACCATCATGCGAGTTCAAAAAGCCGTTACGCGCGCGTACCTCATTTCATTTGCTGTATCCATCCCCATTATCTGGATGATGGTTAGCTTTACTGGTCTTAATGGCGCAGTTATTGGCAGCTTCTCATCCATCCTTATCCTCTTCTTACTGCTTATCAGCGAATACGCTGTAGCACGCCTAAAGAGCTAACCAACGTGGTCAAGACTGAAGAGCCATAAACTACCCCGTTTTCTAACGCAAAATCCCTCTGCTCCATACATTGGAACAGAGGGATTTTTGTTCATAAGGCGAGAAAACCTACTGCTTGACGGATTTCTCGGCAACGATCTTAGAAGGAGCAAGCACCGCCGATGGTGCAAGCAGCTGCAGCGGAACCATCGTCTGAATCATCGTTTGAACCAGAAACGTGGAAGACCTCAGAAAGGTAATTGATGATGTCGCCGGACTCATACATTGCCTTGCCGTCGATGAACAGACATGGGACCTGACGCTTACCGCCAACCTCAATAAGGCGCTCGCGAGCTGCGTCATCAGCAACGATATCGTGCATAGGAAGCTCAATGTTGTTCTGCTCCATAAAGGACATGACCTTGTGGCAGTATGGGCAGGTTGGCTTATAGAAAAGCTCAAGATTCTGAGTAGCCATAAAAACTCCTTTTGTTAGTAATTACTACTACTTTGTCTATACCCATCACGTTGCAGTTGTTTCACATGGATTTAGATAGGCATAAAAATAGCCGCACAAGGCGGCCATTTAGTAGTTGATGGTGCCAGCAACCAGGATCGAACTGATGACCCCCGCTTTACGAGAGCGGTGCTCTACCAACTGAGCTATGCTGGCGTGCAAAAGCGCGCTAACAACTATACGGGGAAGCCCTGTATTATTCAAGCAGAAATACTAAAGAAGCCCGAGAACACCACGAACAAGGCGCTCAAGATCATTTGCGTACTTCTCAGATGCCTCTTGAACACTCTTGTGTGTAGTTCCATGAGCACCTGCTGGATTTGCTGCAAGCGTCAAAGCTAATACGTTCATATCAAGAGCGCGGGCCATAATAACCTCAAGAGCTGTGGAAACGCCAACATATGAGACGCCAAAGCTACGAAGCATAGCAACTTCTGCAGGAGTTTCAAAGTTTGGTCCCAAAAGACCAGCAAAAACACCCTCATTGAGCTCAATTTTGAGGTCATCCGCTACGCCACGTGCAAGCGTTCTTAGATAAGGCGAGAAGGCATCATTCATATCTACAAATGGGGTCTCGACATCGCGAAGGCCTGCCCACTCTGCAAGCGGATTGGTTCCCGTGAGGTTAATCTGATCAGTAATAACGCCAAGGCCAGTCTTTGCGTTTCCAGAAACAGCACCTGTTGCACCTGCAAAAATAATGTCTTTGCAGCCTAGGTGATGGGCATGCTGAACAAGAGAGGTTACCTCAGCTGCAGAATAACCCTGATAGAGGTGTACGCGACCAGGATAGACAACTACAGGTACGCCGTCGATAGTACCAATAGTTGCCTCAAAGCTGTGACCAGCCATAGGAGAAGCGTCAACAGGGAAACCTGGAATGTCACGATAATCAATACGACGAACTAGCTTTACCAAATCAGCAAGATGACCAAGTCCGGTTCCCAAAATAAGAGCAACAGGATGCTCAACAGATGGGCTTACATTCTCAATGGTTTTCTCGGTAACCACGCAAATCCCCTCCTCTAAGAGGTGACGAGTAAGTGTTCCCTCGCCAGAAACAAGCTTTCCTGAGTACGTACCATCATAAATCTCATGCACGCCACAAGACGGGCTCTTTGCCTTCAAAACGGCGAGCGTTATGTCAGAAGACGTAACGGCACTAAGAGCGATCTTAGATCCACGTTCAAAATCTTCCGTCACATCTGAGCCATCCTTGAGCCAAACACGTCCTTCTCGCTGTTCCGCGGGCGGACGAGGCACAGGAAGACCCGAGGAAGTCTCGGGGCAAATCTTTGTGACGTTTACTTTTTCTGCCAGCTTTTGTACTGCAGAAACAGGCTTGGCCCCTCCGTCATATCTGACGGGGAGGCCAAGTAAACAAGCGCTAATAGCAACTTTCATTGCTTTTCAAATCCTAGAGAGCAAGAGAGTAAACAGCAATAGATGCCTTACCAAGAATCTCGTTAATCTTCTGTGACCACTCCTGAGAAGCCTTACTTGCAACAGCAGAGTACTTGCTCATTGCAACCTGATAAGCGGTCTGAGCAGCTGCGTAAGAAGCGGAATCATTGGAGATTGAGTAAGCAGAAAGCTGCTTGTAGTAATCGCCGTCCTGGGAAGCCCAAGTGTTGTTCTTAGCGTCCCACTCATCACCAGCAAGACCAATGATGTACTGAGCGTACTCCTGGCTTGTAGTCTCGGAGTTGCCGTCCTCAGGTGCAGTTGGTGCCTGTGGAGCATCTGGAAGGGTTGTAGTCAGAACGCTATCACGATACTTCTTCATGATGACAGCATCATGGATGAGCTTCTTTGCAACGTCTTCAGAGAGCTTGTATGCAGAAGCAACCTGGCTAACATCAGTAGTCTTGAAGTTGGTCTGCATGTAATTGTTGACTTCGTCATCGGTGACGGTAATACCCTTGCTCTGAGCCTCAGCAACAACAAGAGCATTGCGAACATAGCCAATGATCTTATCGGCTGCTGGAACAGCATAGGTGCCGTCAGACTGCTTTGCTGCGTCAAGACCGGAAGTGTTCTCAATAACCTCACGAGCAGTTACTTCTTTGGTCTGACCGTTATAGGTATAAGAAGCAATAGGAGTGTGGAGCTCACCCTCAGAAAGTGTGGTGCGACCGTTCAAAGAACCAGTAGCTCCGCCACCGCCCAGAAGGAAGCGACCGATGACAATACCAAGAGCAAACAGTACAACTGCGCCTACTCCGATAAAGATCTTTGAGTTCTTTTTTACATCAATAGATGGCATATCCTTGCCTTTCATCGCTTAATGCAACTATACGTACATAATACAAACCTGTAGTTTACTCTTATTAGCATGCATAAAACATACAACCAGTAAACTCCCCGGTTTGTACACAGTCGTTTACAAGCAAATCAAATTACTTGGTAGCTGAAACAATCTCTTCCGAATACTGCTTAATGTATCCAGTGGCATTTTCCGCGTCAAACTTCATACGCTGCGACAATGCCTTCTTCACATCCTTGGAAATAGTTCCATGTGCTAAGGCGAGAAGACCCTGGAGCATGTCATGGTACTCAGCATCTCCGTGATAGCACTGGACTGCCTCATCCAGAAGTGGCCACGCCTCATCAGAATGCTTTGCAGAAGTTGCTCCATACTGACAGAGGAACAAAAATGCTGCGAGACGCACTGTTGCTGAGTCATCGTCAAACAGAGAGGCCTCAGCAGCATCAAATGCCTTAAAGACCTGGTCACCAAAGTGAGCGCTCAGATTGGCAAGCGCATCAAGCACTTCCCAACGAGTCTGTGCTTCTGGCCTATACAGTGCATCAATAAGAGAATCAATGTGCTCTTCAAAGGCAAGAGGAGCAATATGGGCCAGCTCCGCAAGCTCATGAGATGCGTCTTGACGAGCGCGCCTACTAGCATCAGACAAAGCAATAACCAGTGCATTCACTTTTTTCATCTGTGCCATAGTTGGCTTTTTAGTAGCCTTCTTAGCAGGTTGCTTTTCTTCTTTTGGCGCCTTTGTAGAGCCCGCTTTTGCGGTTGCCTTAGTTGAAGCCTTTTTTGGCTTCTGAGCAGTTTCTTTCTTCTCTGCCATGAAACCTAAATCCTCTCTAAAACACCCTTTATTCTCTAAATCCGTCTACGACAACGGTGCCGCTTTTTTGATCCTCATGAATTTTAATAAATCCAAGGCTTGATGCTTCACGTAAAAGAGAAGTAAACGAACGATATCCATAAGTTGCCTCAGCAAACTGTGGACGCTTCCTTCGCATAGTCTCCTTTAAACGAGACGCATAAATAAACGTTTCGCTTTCGCGTTCCAAAGACTCAATAGTCTCAAATAAAAGCTGATAGCAGTCGTGTTTCTCGACAGGTACCTTCTCTTTGAAGTCTGGAATTCTACCAGAACTCAAAATGTCTTCATAGAAGATAAACTCGTCACAAACCTCAGCAAGAAGCGAGCTGGTAGACTCCTTCATGCCAACACCAATAACTGTTTTACCAGCCTCTTTAAGCTTTGCCACAAGTGGCGAGAAGTCCGAGTCACCAGAAAGCACAGCAAAGGTGTCAATGTGGTCTTTAGTAAGACACATCTCAACAGCATCTACCGCAAGTCTAATATCGGCAGAGTTCTTGCCGGTGTAAGCCCTATCTGGAATCTCAATGAGCTCAATACCAAGCTCATGCAGGGGTGTAATAGCATTTGGAAAGCGCTGCCAATCGCAGTATGCACGCTTAGCAGTAATACGACCCTTATCAACAAGCCTCTCCATAATGAGCTTCATCTCTGGAAGATGACCTGGTTCTTGGTGGCCGTTTCTCTTTCTTTTACCTGTTCCTAGTGCCAAATTTTCATAATCAATGAAAACCGCAATAGAGCTCTGAGGAGTAGAAATATCACTCATAACCTGGGTTCCTTTGCGGCTAGCACTTAGTGGCAGCAGTGGCCGTCATGACCGTGCTCGTGACCTTCATGCTCATGATGATGCTCATGATGATGTCCGTGACCATGGCACTCACACTCGTGATCACCATCTTCGTGGTCGTGGCCACAGCAGCACTCGTGCTCACCCTCATCTTCCTGGCTCTCAAGAAGTGACCAGTCAAGACCAGCTGCAGTGCTCGTAGCCTCATCAGCATAAAGCAGCGAGATTGCCTGGGTGCCCTTGCGAGCGCCACCAATCTGGCAGAGCATGTCATACAGGGTAAAGGCGGTCTCTGCACCAGGGAGGGTGATTTCAAGGTCCTCAGACTGAGCAAGAGCAAGCGCAATATCCTTGCGGAAGTGCTCAGCCAAAAATCCTGGTTGGAAGTTTCCCTCAAGCGACTTAGGAGCAAGCTCTTTAAGTGCGCGAGAAGAACCCATGCCACTAGCAACAACCTCAAGCATCTGCTCAACGTCAAGTCCACCCTGCTCTGCCAGAGCCATTGCATCTGCGTAGCCAATCATGCAGGAAGCAAGAGAAACCTGGTTACAAAGCTTTGCGGTCTGGCCCTTGCCTGCGCCACCCATGCAGAAAATCTTTGACGAGAAGGTCTCGAGAAGAGCGCGTACTGGCTCAACGTCATTCTCGGTTGCACCAATAATCAAGGTAAGAGTGCCGTCCTGAGCGCCCTTCTGGCCACCGGTAACAGGACAGTCAAATGCATGCTTTCCCTCAATCTCAGCGGCATCATGGATGTCACGCGCAAGTTGAGATGAAGAAGTAGTCAGATCAATAAGGTAAGCGCCCTTCTTAGCAACGCGGATAAGACCGTCTGTTGCCAAGTAAACATCTTCAACGTCAGTTGGATAACCAACCATAGTAAAGACAACATCAGCGTCTTTTGCAGCGTCTGCTACGCTCTCTGCAGCGTGAGCGCCCAATGAGACAAGCTTTTGTGCTTTCTCTGGTGTTCTGTTGTAAACAGTAACGTCATAACCAGCAGAAATAAGGTGCTCTGCAATAGGAGCACCCATAATGCCTGTTCCAATAAAAGCAACCTTTGCATTCTTGCTCAGTGCCATGTATGAGTCCTTTCAGACTGAAATAAATATACAAACTGGGGCCGCTCCAAAGAGCGACCCCATACCTTGTACCCGTTAATTAGATTTACGAACCCTGTTAGCAATTCGGTCAGAAAGCGAAAGCTTCTCGCGGCGGTCAGTGCCCCAGAAGACAATAGCTACCATGCCTGGGCCAACGTGAGCGCCAATAACTGGTCCCACCTGACTGTGAATAATGGTAAGTCCCTCGCAGCCCTTCTCTTTACGAATCTGAGCCTCTAGCCAATTGGCGTCCTTCTGTGCGTCTGCAGAAATGATGCCAACAGGAAGCGAGGTGTCATGAGAATAGCTATCTCTAAAGTCCTGGATAAGAGACTTGAGTGCCTTCTTACGGCCTCTGCACACAGTCTTGACGGTAAGAGCTCCTGTTGAGTCATAGGTAAGCTCTGGCTTTACATCAAGCTTGCCACCAATATTTGCTGCAGCTGCAGGAATACGACCGCCCGCAGCAAGAGCATCCAAGGTCTCAAGTGTTAAATAGCCATGAATGTAGTTACGAGCATCTTCTGCCCACTCGGCAATCTCTTTTGCCGAGAGACCCTTATTGGCCTGATGTACTGCTTCAAGACCCAAAAGCTGAGCTGCGGACGAAGGTGCACCGTTGTCGACTACATAAATCTCAAAGTCTGGGTATTTCTCTCTTACCATATCTGCTGCTTGTTCAGCTGCATAGTAGGATGAAGAGAGCGCAGAAGTAAAGCAAAGATACACCGTTGGTGTGCCCTGTTTTGCAGCACGCTCAAAGACCTCAAGATAATGACCAGGAGTAATTGCAGAGGTGGTGTAGTGCAGCTTTTTGTCTTTGCGCATGCCCTCAAAGAACTCATGTGCAC